>NZ_JAYGHM010000021.1:15377-27047 GCF_034931125.1 Rivularia sp. UHCC 0363
GTCATAATGCTCTGAATGTTCTAGAAACTTCAACAGCATTCACACCTTCAACTTGAGTAAGCCCATCCATTTGCGTAGATTCAACAGAGCCAGTAATTACCCCAATTATTGGCATTATATTTTCTACATTCATCCCAGATGCTTGTAAATTTGCTGCAACATCAAGGATTTTGTCTAGATATTCATCGTCTACAGAAACAGAAATATTTACGGTATTCATGAGGAATCTATTCGATTAAAAAGGTTTATGAGTACGGCTTTAAAGCAGTACTCATAGATTTATTATCTGCGTTCGATGCCTCAAATGCGTTGTACGATAGCTAGAAATTTAACTATTCTCTTGCTGCATTACATACGCTAGAAGTACCTTCAATCAAAGCATTCCAAGTGTTGACATCAACAATTCCATCTGGTGATAAATTGCGTTGCTCTTGGAAATTTCTCACTGCATTTTCGGTTCTTTCGTCAAATTCAGATTGGAATTCAACTTGATCAAAACCATAACCTAGCAATAGCTGTTGTAAAAATCTTACAGCTTCACCTTTCTGATTGCGCTGAATAACTGGCAGAGAATTCATAATTTTTTCCTCGTTGAATCTTGTTTTGACTGTTCCGAATTTGATTTACTGCTTTTTCATTACTTACGCAGTTTTTCGTAAATTATCTGAAATGACAGTAATTTAGGTTAATGGTGCATGACGCTCTACAAGTCCGATATTAGAGGATTTGTCAAAGCGTCAGATATCCTAAAAATATCAGTGATTAACGACGGCATTTACGATAGAAATGGTCTCCCATCGCTCTCCATGTTTCTCTATCGATAGTCCCATTGACTTCGACAGCAAAACCATTGTCGCGGTCGTATTGATAATGTTCTTGTAATGCTCTTACTGCTTCTTGTGTATCTGCATCAAAAACATCGTTGCTGGGATCTATGTTAGTGAAGTTATAAGAGTACAACAGTTTTTTAGCGTGTAAAACAATCGGACCGCGACTGTTGAGTTTAAGAACTGGAAGATTAATTTTTTCAGATGCTGTGTTGTTTGCAGAACTTTGCATGATTGATTCTCCGTTAATTAATGCGAAAATTTATTGAATGGAAAATTGGTTTTTATTGTTGTGAAGGAGCTTGAACCAAACCAGCACCCACATCTCGTTGGGGAAGATTTATATCTCGAGCATTTTGAATAATCACGTTCCACAGTTCTTGTCCTCTCAATCCGGTCACTTGAGCGTATAGAGCAGCAATACCCGCAACGTGTGGTGTAGCCATACTTGTACCACTCATATTGTCATAGTTATCCGGCATGGGAATACTAGAATAAACATTTACCCCAGGAGCTGCAATATTAATTTCACCTCCTTCTGGATTTATTCCACCACAGGAAAATTCATAAATTTGCAAATCGGAGTCAATAGCTCCTACAGCCATGATGGAAGGACAATTTGCTGGACTACCTACTGGAACAATATTTCCTTGAGAACGATCGCTTTCATTACCTGCTGCTGCAATGATTAAAGTACCTCGATTAAGCGCTCTTCTAGCAACAGCTTCATAAACGCGAGAGTAAGTATCTCCAGGTTGAAAATCAGCACCAACTGACATGGAAATAATTTGACAACCACTAGCGATCGCCCATTCCATCGCTTGAATAAGACCACTATCTGTATAGCTAGGATCTTTTTTGTTAGGGAATATTTTACTAACATAAAGTTCGGCATCATAAGCGATTCCATATCTCGGTGATTCGCTTGGATTCAATGAACCGCAAGCTGTTCCCGCGCAGTGAGTACCGTGTCCGTCTACATCCTGTACATCATACTCAACAAAGGACTTGGAAACTATTTTTCGATTTTGAAAATCGGGGTGTGTTAAATCTAAGCCAGTATCTAAAACTGCTACCTTAATACCGATACCGCTGATGCTAGTGTCTAAATCGGCTACTCCTGTTACCTGCAAACCCCAAGTAGCTTGTGATTCATCAAAGTCAGCTTGTGGCTTAACATTACGTGCTGTTGGAACATCAACTATTGGGTAAACGTATCTTTCTGGCTCAACGAACAAAATTGGGCTATCGTCGATCGCTCTGGTGTTTGTACTAATTTGCTCTGGTGGTGCATCTACTACAGCAACACCAATGCTCTCATAACCAGTAATGCTATCTGCACTTCTAGTACCAACCGTATCGGCTAGTATTTGTAAGCCTTCTGCAACTGCGTCTTCACGCAACAAAACTAAACTTCTACCTGTAAAACGAGGTCGATTACTATTAGTCATTTTTTACCTTCGTGTAAATTAAAGTTAGAACTAGAACTGCTCATAACTCATCCCGACTGGGAATAAACTATGTTGTTGACGTTCTGAGTTTATATAGTTAAAGGATTTTGAGCTTATGCAGTTGGGTTTATTTGTCCACCAACATAAGGATTTCTGGGAAAACCCGACTCTATTTAAAATTACCTCTGAGGGAGGATGTGAAAATTGTCACAAATCATTCAGTATTTACCTTGACTGACTTCTATATTTTGACCATGAATCAAGAAAAGCAAGAACCAAAGAAAACTAATACACAAGAGCAAGATAATTCTCGTTCTCCAGGAGTTGACAGAGGATTGAGCAGTACGGACACATCTAAGAAGAATACAAAAGAATCCAATCAAGATTAAAATTCACCGACAACAATGTAGAGACGTAGCACTGCTACGTCTCCAATAATGTAAAATTATTACTGCATATTTCAATTTGACAATTACTAAATTAGATTAAATCATCGGTAAAATGCGAGCGATTAAACTAGAAACACTGCTAATATTGCTGATAATATTGACCGTATTTTGCACACTTTGTAAGGCATTATTCAATGATGTAATGGCTCGGTTTAGCTCTGGTTCTAAAGGTTTCATTTTTGCCGATATTCTTTCTAGATTTTGTACCTCTAATTTGTGCAAACAGTCATCATAATATTTTCGCTGATTAACAAAAGCTTTCCTTTTTGCTTCGTCTCTTTCTCGCTCAATTTTAGTTTGAACTTCCTGAGAATAAAGCTTCGATACTTGTTGTCTCATTTGTGCTAACAAGTTTGTTGTAGTCATGATTATTATTCCTCGTAGTTTAATAATTTTGAGTTGATTTGTGATTTATTTATTTAACAGAGCTAGAAAATAATCGATATCTTTGATAACATCATTAAGGCTTTTTGGATTAACTTTTCCTTCAACTGAAGCTGTGTAAATCTGTTTAAAACCTTCTAAAGCAGAACTGGCTTGATTTATCTCTTCAACTTGCCGACTCATCAAAAACATTTTCTTACGATTTTGAGTCCATTGTGGGATTAAATCGTGTGGAATTGGCTTTTCTTCTTCTAACGGTAGAATCACAAGTAATTGCTCTCGCTGTTGCTGTAACTCATTGATATTATGGTTCATTGTTTCACCGAGAGCTTTGAGCATTTCTTGTTGAATTGTCAGTTCTTTGAGAATTAATGGATTGCGTTCTTCCAATTCTTTTCTTAATACACCGTTAATTTTAGAGCTAACAACAAGTTTACCGAGATTTCCGAGTACACTTTTAGTCGGAAACAATCTATGATTTTGCAGCTTCAGACCAACAGCTTCAAGATTAGTAGCAATAGTTTCTATTTCTTGTTTTGTGGTTTCGGGTGTATCAGAATAAGCAAGTTCTCTCAATGTGCTGAAATAATCGGTTAGCAGTTTATTATGGTCGCTGATGTCTTTAATCACAGCTAACATTTCTCGATCTCGTTGCTTAGAATCTTGGTAGTCTGTTAAAGTTTGATTTGAGAGTCTGTCATTAAGCAATAATTTTTCAGAGCTTAAATCGATTTGCAATTCCCTAGCTTTATTTAATAATTGATCAACAGCAATAGTATATTTATCACCAGCTTCTGATAGTTGTTGATATTGTTTGGTATACTTACACCCAGTTGATAAAGCTGCAACTACAGCAACTAAAACAAACGTTTTACGAAAGTTATCAAGCATAATCTACTTATTCTGTGCGTGTTGGCTATATAAGGGTATAGAATTCGTTGGTATGAACTGATGCAGTTGCTAGGGGATAAGTTTACCAAGCGGTTTAACCAAACGTATCTAAATTCAAGCTAGGTACAGTGCGAATGTGCGATTACAAAGTTAACAGCCGTGAACTAGAATCACAAATGTATACATACATAGCTATTTGTATTCGCAGAGCCGATCGCCGGGATTTGAATTATTCTTGAGATAATCCTGTAGCTGATTGCAAGCTGTTTTAATTAGTTGATCGGTTGACTGAATCTCCCACAATTTGACACTACCGTCGTTCCCCGTAGTAGTCAGTAATTGACCATTCTTGCTCAAACTAATGCTGTTCACAACAGATTGTTGAGTTTGCCAGGTTACTAAAGGTAATATATCTTTGGGATTTTGCAAATTCCACAATAGTATCCTTCCTATGCGATCGCTGCTAATAATTTTTTTGGCATCTGGACTAAAGGTGACTGAGGTGATTTCTGGACCATATATTTGAAATATTCTTTTCCATTCACTTTGTAAACTCCACAAACGAATAGTACCGTCTTCACCACCGCTAACTATCTTCTGACCATCTGGACTAAAGGCTACACTATTGACCGCACCTAAATGACCTTCAAACGGTTTAAGGTGCTGTTGACCTTGTAAATTCCACAAACGAATAATACCGTCTCGATCACCACTAACTATTTTTTGACCATCTGAACTTACAGCCACACTTGTCACAGGAATAGAATCATTTTTAAATGGTTTTCCCAAAAATTCACCTTGCAGATTCCACAAACGAATCATCCCGTCCTGACTACCACTAACTATTTTCTCCCCATCTGCACTTAAATTCACACCTGTCACAGGAGTAGAATCAGCTTTAAAAGGTTTAAGGTGCTGTTGACCGTTCTTGTTCCACAAGCGAATAATACCGTCCTGACCACCACTAACTATTTTCTGACCATTCGTATTTAAACTAAGGCTACCTGCATAGCTATTATTTTCAAATTTCTTGAGTTCCTTACCCTGCAAATCCCAAATACGAACCATCGTATCGTCGCTGCTACTCACCAATTGCCCACCATCTGGAGTAAAACTCACACTTCTAACAGGTCCTTGATGAGCGACAAATTTCTCCAACTCCTTACCTTGTAAATCCCAAACCCTAACAGTAGCATCTCCTCCTCCGGTAGCTAATTGCTTACCATCTGGACTGAATACTACATCCCAAATTTTGCGTTGTTGTGCATTCCATTGTTTATATAAGATAGGTTGTTTGCCTTGCACATTCCACAGTCGAACAAATTTATCTTCTCCCACACTCGCAAGTAGTTGACCATCTGGACTAAAACTAAGACCACTTACAGAAACTTCATGACCTGCAATTTTAGCTAATTCCTTACCTTGAAAATTCCACAAGCGTATAGTTCCATCATCCGAACCACTTGCGATTAGATTACTATTTTGACTAAAACTAAGACTTTTTACTGGCTTTTGATGACCTTTTAATTCTACCGATAGCTTACCCTGTAAATTCCATAAACGCACAGTACCGTTATCTCCTTTGCTAGCCACTTTACCATCTGGGCTAAACTCAATCCCCCACAATCTACCTTGTTGTGCATTCCATTGTTGAACTAACTCACCCTGTAAGTTCCACAAACGGACAAACCCGTCATCTCCAGCAGTTGCGACTAACTGACCGTTGGGGCTATATTTGATACTTTTTACCGAATCTTTTTGTTTTTCAAATATCTTCAACTCCTTACCCTGCGAGTTCCACAAGCGGGCTGTACCGTCATCTCCACTGGTAGCTAATTGCTTTCCATCTGGACTAAATGCCACACTTCTTACGGGACGTTCGTAACCTTGCAAGCGATTGCGTTCTTTAACTGTATAAACTGCTTTTTGTAGTGTTCCTTCTATTTCTTGCTTTAACTGAATATCGGGTGGGAACAACTGCAAAAGTGGTTGTTTGAGAGTATTTTCGGCTTGCAAAATATTGATTGCACCATCTAAAGATTGATTATTGGTCAAGCTTTTTTCCGCCAATTCTCTCAATGTATTGACTTGTCCTATCTGTGAAATTCTTAGATAAAATAAAGCTACAGTAGTCAACCCGCTTAAACTCAGAATTACGCTAATGAAAATCCGCGATCGCCAACTTACGTTTCGACGTTTTTGCAAAACGCTACTTCCCACAAACTCCAGTTCTAATTTGTTAAACCAATTTTGCTCGGAGTTGAGTTTCTGTTTTAAGACATCGAGATAAGGATTGGCATTCCAAAGAAATTGTGCGGGTTTTTCTCGCGAAAGCTTTTGTTGATTACGCGATCGCTTCCACAGTCGAACCAATTGAGCAGTGGTTGTATTAAATAAGTTTTCAGCGACGTAGAATGTCCGATCCAACCCATCAATCGCAGTTCCAGCTTTGGCTCGGAAACTCGATGGTTGTTGCTTACTTTTAACATCTTGCCATTCCACCGCTGCTGGTGTGAGTCGTCGTTGTAAAATCAAACCTTCTTCTTCATCTTGTTTCCACATCAGTAGCTTTTGCCAACCTCTTACCAAAGCATCATGGGCTGGTTCTACATAGGGTTGACTTGACTCATTTTGTCCTTCCACGAGCAAACGTGCATCTGTAAAATGCCGAATTGCTTCTTTGATGCGAGTATTTTCCGGTTCGGGATACTCCAATTCTGATAATGGTACCCTTCTACGGGCTATTTCTCCACCACCTACAGCTACCATCCGCAGCATTAACTTGCGAATAGTATCACTATAAGCAGTATCTTTTTTGACTAAATTATCGAACTCGCAATCTGCTCTTTGGGTCAAACTACGAGTTACGCCTCCTAACTGTTCGTAATCTGCTTGAGTAATTACGCGGTCTTCTCTTGTTCTTTCTCTAACACTTTTTAGATATTTTAAATACAGTTCGCTTAAGGTAAAGGAAAGTAACGGTAACGCCCCCGGCATCTGCGCGACTTCATCAATTAATTTATCTACCAAACTGTGCGGTTCAAAATACATAACCCTTGCTGAAGCTGGTTCCTCGATGCAAGCGCGTAATTCTTCCCGCGTCATTGCCGGAACTATAAACCGAGATGAATACCAATATGGCTCTAAGGCTGAATTGGATAATTGAGGTTCAAAATCACTACGTAGTGTCAGTACTATTCGTAAATTATCTGAATAATTAGTTACTAAATTAGTTAATAAATTGAGAAAAGCTTCCCGCTCTTGGTCGTTGAGGCACAGGGTAAATAATTCTTCCGTTTGATCGATTACCAGCATTAATTTTGACTGCGGATTTTGCGCTATATTAACCAGTTTGTCTGCTACCAAAGTATTATTTAAAGCTTTTAACGGCAACTCCCCAGGACGTATAGGTGCAAGGATCTGCCA
This sequence comes from Rivularia sp. UHCC 0363, assembly GCF_034931125.1. Lineage (NCBI taxonomy): Bacteria > Bacillati > Cyanobacteriota > Cyanophyceae > Nostocales > Rivulariaceae > Rivularia > Rivularia sp. UHCC 0363. The sequence goes on from NZ_JAYGHM010000021.1 coordinate 22,806, forward strand.
TTGTGAATCTAATTGTTTAATATAATGTATCAATCCCGCTTTTACCAAACTTGATTTTCCGGTTCCCGAAGCACCCAGCACTACCGTTAATGGTTGTTTGGCAACTTGTTGATACAATTTTTCTGTTAAAGCTTGTCTACCGAAAAATAGTTTGCTGTGTTCTTCGTCAAAAGAATTTAAACCACGATAGGGATTTTTTGATTCATCTAAAGGTGGTGCTGGTGGTAAATTTAATTCATGTCCGGGAGCAAGAAAGATATACTCGCCCTTATCATGTTTATTTAAACACCAAATACCCGGAGTTTGTCGCAAATTACATTCTTCAGTGGGAATTTCAACTGTATCCCGTAAATACAAATACAATTCAGTGGCTGTAATAACTCCATCCCCGGCAGGTTTACCATTTTTTGCAGGTGGATGAGAATCTGCTTCACCTTCGAGAGCTTCTAACAATGCAGCCGCAAAAGGGGAATGATTACCAACTTGACCGCGTTCTGTATCTAATCTAAAGTTATCTAAAGCTTTTTGGTCGGAAGCTGAAGAAGTAATGATTTGCCATGCAGGGTCTGTAATAAAACGGTCATAACGTTCTTTGTGAATAATCTCTGGTTCAGTCAATAAATCTCTGGTACTCGACCAGCGGAAAGCACCAGAAAAACAACAATCAAAGATACCTAAGAAATGCCGACAAGGTAATTTACTCAAAGCATCATGTAACTTCGTCATCGGCAGATAACTATCAGTATCACCCTGCTTTGCATCTTGGGGAATTAAGTAACCAGCCGGACCATCATCCCCATTGAGCGCGACTCCATGACCAGCAAAATAGAATAATAAGCGGTCATTTTCCGTAACTTGTTCTGGTAGTGTTTTTTCTAAAAGTTGATTTAAATTATTGAGGGTTGCAACTTCGTCTAAGCATACCCAAGCTTGATAACCATGCTTTTCTCGGAGAGTTTCTACTAGTTTTTTGGCATCGTTTACAGCAGTTTTTAAGGAAGAAATGCCGTTTTTATAGTTATTGATACCGATGATAAATGCTAAGTTGCGGGAAAACATATTTCGATGAACAGTTTGGTAATGTTGGAAAAAATTGCAAGCTTAGCAGTAATTCCCCATGAGTTAATTTTAGATTATTTATTTTCACCAACGACTTGATAAACTAATTTCATCACATCTGCCGGAATTTCTCTCACTAAACGAATGGGAAATGTTTTCGTAGATGCATCTACCGCATATTCGGGTGTAAGAAATGCTTGATATGAGGGAGAATTATTTTTGGAAACAAAAGCCAAGGTAATTCCCTGGATATATTTACGAATATCGGCAGCTTTTTCTCCCACCACTTCACTTTTATTCTGGCTTTCCCTTCCTGCGGTAGATGCTGGCTCTTTGACGCTACCGTGAGTTGCACCGACAATTCCTACCAGCCATTTAGGTGACGGAATTTTGTTAAAACTAATGACTTGTTCGGTTAAAGCGGGAGTAGTTTTGTCTGCGGAAGATGCCAGCATGAGTGTAGGAATTTGGACTTTTTCCAATCCAGTTTCACCAAACATTAAAGAAGTTGTTGGGTTGAGGGCAATTACTTGTTTAACGCGATTATCTCGGAGTTGATATTTCTTTTCTGGTAAATCTTGGGCAATACATTGTAGCCATTCTGATGAATTTGTGGAAGCTGGGAGATTGCGACAATAGGATTTTAAGTAATCGATTTGCATTTCACCTCCAGCTATTGCTAAAGCTGTTCCACCCCCAAAGGAATGACCGATCGCAGTCACATTATCGGTGGAGACTTGACCGAAAAGTTGGTGATTTGGCTGTTTATTAAGTTCTGTTAATTTATCCAAAACAAAACTAAGATCGCGAGGGCGCTCTAAAAATTCCTGCGGCTTCATCAAAGAAATAATTCCATCTTTTTTAGTCCAATTAATTTGATAATTTCGGTTGCTACCTGTATGCTCCACTGCTGCAACGACATATCCGTGGGATGCCAGATGCTTAGCGATATACACCATATCGGATTTATTCGACGAAAAACCGTGACTGAGAACAACTACGGATTTCGCTGTTGAAGCTTTAGGAAAATAAATATCCACAGGAACCAAGCGAGAAGAGCGTTTTTCGTCCTTTAAATTGAGCTTGAGAACATTTACAACCGCATTCCCCGGTTGAGTCGGATCGATATTTGAACTAAATTGAGAATTATTAACCGTAGACAGTCGAGGAGCGATCGCATCCATAAACTGCTGGGTTTGCTTGTAAGCTAAATCTAATTGGTTAAACGCTTTCGATGCTTTTTCCACATCTATTTCTAGCTGTTCGCCCGGATAAGCATCAATAAAACTAATAATCGAAAGTCCCTCCCTATTTTTAGCACCACGAACTAACGCAGCCCTCAATGCTTGCATTCCCCCACTCTCCGAGTGCAAAGTTACTTTTGACAAATCCTTGAGAATAGCACTACCACCAGGGGTATATAATACTTGACTTAAGGTGACAAAATTAATAGGATATTTTGTTCGTAGTGTTTCTAATAATACCTGCCGTTTCTCCACAGGCAATCGGTTAGTATATTTTTTGTAATGTCCCTGTATTTTCCCGGTTTCGGCAATCTGTTGTAATTCTTTCACCGAGATAGATTCGGACAAAATACCATAACGCAAGACGACTGTTTCGGCGGCTTGTACGGGAATGTTTGTGCTTAATAGATAGGTCGCAGTGGCACAAAATAAGCCAGCAGATGCTTTTAAGATGTTTAAATATGTTTTCATGGTTTGAGATTTTAAAAAGTGGTGGAAAACGGGGAGTTTGCAACCGTGGGTGCGGTTGTTCCCCGTGTATGTATAGATGTAGTTGCCACTTTTTTTAACTGATGCAGTCTGGAAGGTATTGTAATTGCAAGCTTGGTATAACTAGTTGCAAAGATTGCGATCGCTCTCTTCTACCTTGGGGTTGTTTTGCAGATAATCACGCAGCCAACTACAGCTGTGTTCTAGTAGATTGTCTAGGTTAAAATTTGCAGAAACCTCTGAATAATTCCATAAAACTACTTGTCCAGATTTACTTCCTGAAGCTAAAACGGCGTTGCTGATTCAGGGGATGATTCTGCTGATTTTTGGACGAAATAATAATACTTTCAGCCTCTAGTTCATCCCGCATTTATGCAACGCCGGTTTTTTAATACGAAGATGACTTACGTAACTTGCTTCTGCGTAGGGGTATTACAAATTACTAGTACCATCACACAAATGCTTATCACTCTCATTATCAGGGGGATTAGTTTTATAATACTCGCGCATAAAATTACACCCTTTCTGGAGTAAATAATCAAAATCCAGCCTCCACAGTTTCACTGTCTTGTCCCTACTGGCAGAAGCAAGCATTTTGCCATCGGGACTGAAGCTGATGCCCCAAACCTCGTCTGTATGCCCAGTTAGGGTTTTGATTTCTTTGCCAGTGCTGATATCCCACAGCTTCACCGTCCTGTCAACACTGGCAGAAGCAAGCATCTTGCCATCGGGACTGAAACTGATATCCCAAACCTCGCTTGTATGCCCAACTAGGGTTTTGATTTCTTTGCCGGTACTGATATCCCACAGTTTCACCATCTTGTTAGCACTGGCAGAAGCTAGCATCTTCCCATCGGGACTGAAACTGATGGCATTAAACGAGTTTGTATGCTTATTTAGGGTTTTGATTTCTTTTCCGGTGCTGGTATCCCACAGTTTCACTGTCTTGTCAAGACTGGCAGAAGCTAGTATCTTGCCATCGGGACTGAAACTTATGGCATTAACCTCGTTTGTATGCCCAACTAGGGTTTTGATTTTTTTGCCGGTACTGATATCCCACAGTTTCACCGTCTTGTCAAGACTGGCAGAAGCTAGCATCTTGCCATTGGGACTGAACCTGATGCCATAAACTTCGTCTGTATGCCCAGTTAAGGTTTTGATTTCTGTTCCTGTGCCGATATCCCAAAGTTTCACCGTTTTGTCCTTACTGGCAGAAGCTAGCATCTTGCCATCGGGACTGAAGCTGATGCCCCAAACATTGTTTGTATGCCCAGTTAAGGTTTTGATTTCTTTGTCGGTACTGGTATCCCACAGTTTCACCGTCCTGTCAACACTGGCAGAAGCTAGCATCTTGCCATCGGGACTGAAGCTGATGCCCCAAACCGCACTTCTATGCCCAGTGAGGGCTTTGATTTCTTTTCCGGTGCTGGTATCCCACAGTTTCACTGTC
>NZ_JAYGHM010000021.1:27294-79800 GCF_034931125.1 Rivularia sp. UHCC 0363
GTTTTGATTTCTTTGCCGGTGCTGACATCCCACAGTTTCACCGTCTTGTCAAAACTGGCAGAAGCTAGCATCTTGCCATCGGGGCTGAAGCTGACACCTCGAACATCGTTTGTATGCCCAGTTAGGGTTTTGATTTCTTTACCGGTGCTTATGTCCCACAGTTTCACCCTATTGTCACCACTAGCAGAGGCTAACATCTTACCATCGGGACTGAAGCTGATACCCCAAACCGAGTCTGTATGCCCAGGTATGGTTTTGATTTCTTTGCCCGTGCTGGTATCCCACAGTTTTACCGTCTTGTCAAGACTGGCAGAAGCTAGTATCTTGCCATCGGGGCTGAAACTGATGCCATAAACCCAGTTTGTATGCCCAGTTAGGGTTTTGATTTCTTTGCCAGTGCTGATATCCCACAGTTTAACCGTGTTGTCAGCACTGGCAGAAGCTAGCATCTTGCCATCGGGACTGAAACTGACGCCATAAACTGAGTTTGCGTGTCCTCCCAAGGTGTTAGGTGCGGCAACATTGTGAACTGTATTTAATAATGCCAGTTTTACCTGAGTGCGGGTATTCGCATCTACCCAGAATTTACCTCGCATTTTGACACCAGCTTTTACGCTTGATTCGACAGCTTTTTCCCCATCTAAACCCAAAAGCCCATCGGAACTTTGGGCAAAGGTATTAATTTGACTGATTTCGGCATTCCCCCAACTTATACCCGCTAGTCCAGATAAACCACTCAATCCCAGAATTACTGCGATCGCAATCCGCCACCGCCAACTATGATTTTGGCGTTTTTGCAATACGCTTTCCTGCACAAACTCAGCTTCAAGCTGATTCAACCAATTATCATCGGAATTGAGTTCTTTATCCAACACATTGAGATAAGGATTCGTATTCCATAAAAATTGTACAGGTTTCTCTCTCGAACCCTCTTGCTGATTCTGCGATCGCGGTAAAAGTCGGGCAAATTGAGCAGGAACTTTATTCAGCTTGTTTTCGATTGGGAACCAGAATCGTTGATCTAACCGATCCAAAACAGAACCAGTCTTATCTAGAATCCCTTTTGGCTGTTCTTTGTCCTTATTTTTTAAAATTTCCCACTCCTGAGCCGCAGGAGTTAACCGCCGTTGCAGAAGTAAATTTTCTTCTTCCTTTTGCTTCCAAGCTAATAACTTTTCCCATCCCCGCACCAAAGCATCATGAGCAGGTTCTACGTAGGGATTACCCTTCGCATCTTGTCCTTCCACCAGTAATCTAGCTATGCTAAACCGCTCAATTACTTTTTTCACCAAACTATTTTTCTCTGGTGGATATTTTAGTTCTAATAATGGGACTTGTCTACGGGCTAACTCACCCCCACCTAATGCCACCATTCGCAGCATCACATGACGGATAACTTGCTTATAGGCTGGATTTTCTTTAACTAGCGCCTCATATTCCTCATCAGCTCGTTGGGTAAGCGATCGCATGACTCCCCCCAATTCTTGATAATCTGCTTGGGTTAGAGCGCGGTCAATATTTTTACCTTGATTAAACTGTGCGTTACGCTGGCGTTTGAGATATTTTAAAAATAGCTCCCTCAAGGCAAAAGATAGGAGGGGCAATGCTCCCGGCATATCGGCAACTTCATCGATTAACTGTTCAACTAAATCATTCGGCTGAAAATACATTACCCGTGAAATAGCTGGTTTTTCGATTGCTTCCCGCAATTGCGATCGCGTCATCGCAGGAACAATAAATCTTCCACTTTGCCAACGTCTTTGTAAAAATGTGTTTCCTAAGTTCAGTTCTTCGCAGACAAATTTTAAACCCGCATCTCTAACTTGGGATTCAAAGTCGGAACGGAGGGTTAATATTACCCGTAATTGATGACGATGGTGATTAATTGCTGTGAGTATCTGTTGGAAAAATTCTTTACGCTCATTCTCATTTTGACAGAGGGTAATTATTTCCTCCGTTTGGTCAATAAATATTAATAATTTGGAATTAGGATTATTTTTTACCCAATTTCCAACACTTTGAGCCAGAGTTTTTTGTTTATTTTCTAATTCGATTGTTGATAATCCCCCGTCAATCAGGGCTTTATTGAAAGCTGAGAAAGGCGTTTCACCGGGACGTATAGTTGGCAATATGTACCATTTCTGGCTAGTTTCTTGTTTTAATTTGGGAATTAATCCGGCTTTCACCAAACTCGATTTACCCGAACCACTAGCACCGAGGACAACCGTGAGAGGATTAGTTTTGACGAAATCTTGTAATTTTTCAACTAATTGGCTCCTGCCAAAAAATAATCCACTATGTTCTTCCTCAAAGGAATTTAAACCAGGGTAGGGATTTTTTGACTCATCTAAAGGTGGTGCTGGTGGCAAATTCAATTCGTGAGTAGGTGAAAGAAAAATATACTCACCTTTATCATGTTTGTTTAAACACCATATACTCGGTGTTTGCCGCAAATTACATTTCTCTGTGGGAATTTCCACGCGATCGCGCAAATATTGATATAACTCAGTTGCAGTAATTACCCCATCTCCAGCAGGTTTTCCATTTTTGGCAGGTGGATAACTATCTGCTTCACCTGCTAACGCTTCTAATAACGCAGCAGCAAAGGGGGAATGATTATCTACTTCACCCCGTTCTGTATCTAATTTAAAGTTATCTAAGGCTTTTTGGTCGGAAGCGGAGGACGTAATAATTTGCCATGCAGCATCGCTAATAAAACGGTCATAGCGTTCTTGATAAATAACCTCTGATGTCGCTAATAAATCCCTTGTACTCGACCAACGAAAAGCTCCTGCAAAACAGCAATCAAGTATTCCTAAAAAATGCCGACAAGGTAATTGACTCAAGGCATCGTGCAACTTAGTCATTGGTAGATAACTATTCGTATCACCGGCTTTCGCATCCTGGGGAATTAAGTAACCAGCCGGACCATCATCGCCATTTAGCGCCACTCCATGACCGGCAAAATAGAATAATAAGCGGTCATTTTCCGTAACTTGTTCTGGTAATGTTTTTTCTAAAAGTTGATTTAATTTACCTAGAGTTGCAACTTCGTCTAAACAAACCCAGACTTGATAACCATGCTTTTCTCGGAGAGTTTCTACTAGTTTTTTGGCATCGTTAACGGCGGTTTTTAGGGAAGAAATGCCGTTTTGGTAGTTATTGATGCCGATAATAAATGCTAGGTTGCGGGAAAATCCATTCTTAGAAATTGTTTCTGTGTGGTTAGATATTTTGGGTTGTTCGGTGATATTCACAATATGACTCTCGCTTTAATGTAATTTTTTTGAACTAATATTTTTTTAGGTTTATCTCTGTTTTAAATCGTAATAGTCATAATTACTTATTTTCATCCGTTACATTGTTATAGATGTCGAGGATTTGAACCTATGCAGTTTTTATTTTTTGAACACCATTCCCGTTAAGCCTTCACAACTGCCTTGAAATCAATTTCAAGGCTCATATACAAAGTACGTTAAAACGTACTAAAAGCCTTGCTCAGTCTTCAAAAGAGCGACTATGGCTTACGCCACGCTGCGCTAACGTGTATAAGAGAGGGGAATTTATTCCAAGGTGGTTGTTGAGAATGGTGCAAGATGTTAGATGAATAGGAATGCTAGCTATTAGCTCGGGGTTTGCAACCCCGAGCGGATTTAAGTTGAAGTTCCCATCAATGCGGTAGCAAGGGCTGTTAATCCTTCTGGATCGCTAAAGTAACTCATGTGGTCGCAACTCACCCCATGAATTTGCGGTTGAGGAACACGCGCACTATTCACGCTTGTGATACTAGTCACGGTTACAGCTATATCATTGGGTTGACCGAAAAACGCTAGGTCTATTGATTTATTTCGCATTCTCTGCATTAGTTGCTGCAATTTATTGGTGTCATTGGTTATAGACTCCATTGAGTTATTACCAGCAATAATGGAATACGGAATACCTGGATCTGGACTCGTAGCCAAGGATTTAAGAAAATCAGAACCTGGTTGCATTTGATCTAGGGAAATATCAATTTTTTCAATGATACCTAGCAAGTTACTCAACATCTTGGCAGGGAAAGCGAATGAAGGTAAGCTATTTAAGCCAAATGTGACAAACATTAATGCCCATTCTTCTACTGTAGACCAAGGTGAACCAGCATTTGGGGTACCCAACATAATCAAATGATTGACGATTTGGTTTCCACCTTCCCTTTCGATAAACCAACGGGATATCAAACCACCCATCGAGTGTGCGACGATTTGCAGCTGTTTACCGTGATTTTCACCCAAACCCACTGCTTCCAAGCGCTGTTTTAATAATAAGGCGTTTTCTTCGATGGAAGTATGCAGATTTTCGTAGTCAAAGCTCAGAATCAAATCATACTCTTCTACTAATGATTTTTCCTGACCTTCTGCTTCCAATTTTGCTCGCTGCATACAGGGTAGTAAACTTTTGGTTTCACCTGTAATACCGTGAATAAACAAGGCTATTTTCTCTGAAACGGCAACTCTTTGTTTGACTTGTTCCGTATCTATTTCATAACTAACCCTTTCATCGGCTGCGACATTTGCTACTGCTAATTGCGGATAGGAATATTCTAATCCTAGCTTTTCATTTGCAACTTTTTGGAAGAAGATTTTAAAAGCACCTTTTAAATCTCGTTCCCCAGTATTTACAGCTTCGGGCAGATATTCCAATCTAATTTCAGTTCTACCATTTTGAGAATATCCAACTCCCAAAGGAAAATAAAATTCACCGTCATAAGCAATCGGTAAAACTTTTTCTCCGGGTGCTAGGGAGGTGTCAACGATTAATTTTAAAGGATTTTCGCGGGTGACTGTGGAGATAGTTTCAAGGTTGACATCCCTTAATTCTAAAACGTTAGCAGCAGGTTCGATAGAACGACTGTTAGTTAATGGGAAGGGTTGGGATTCCCGTAACAATGGTGGTAAATGATTGTTATTTGCACCTCTACTTGATGAGGAAATATTTGTTAAGCGAGCTTCAGCTTGTAACTGTGGATGAGCTTTTAATAATACTCCTGCACCCAGGGATACTCCACTTCCAGAGTTAGGTACGGCTGTAGTTTCTAGGGGTCTAGTAGTCCTAATTACGACTTGAGAAGTTACCCAATCATCGTATTCTTCGGCTTCTTCAGTTCCTAAATCACGGGATTGCAAGCGATTCATTAAACGATTGAGAGTACCAGCACGTAGACTTCCTCGCTCGCTTGGTGTATATTTTTGACGAATTACATCGAGTTTTTTCTGTTCTAAAAGTCGAGCATCAAATTCCGAAGTACAAATAATTAGTTTCAAAATATCTTGATATTGAGTAATTCCCTGATTCCACAAATCGTCGGGAACGCTTGCAGGAATAGCTTTTCCACCTAAAGCCCAAGCTTCTTGGTTTGGTTCAAGCTTGATACTACCAGCTTCAAAAAAGCCTGCATTAATCGAAAATTGTTCGGTTAAATCGAGTAAAGCACAATAAAGCGTTTCATTGCTAGTATTTCGGAGCTTAACTTTAAAGGTCGGTTTTTTCCACTTATCGCTGTCATCTTGATAGTAATTGAAGTGGATTTCACCATCTGATAAGATTTTGTTGTCTTGATGAATTTCCATTTCAATCGCTTGAGAAGAAATGCGACTATTTGCTGTACTGGAAAGTTCGCTTAAATTTGTCCACCGGGTAATATGTTCGAGTCGTTGAATAATTTTAATGGCGCTATCTTTAGTATAATCTTGAATTGGAGCAACTATTGGTACACCGTCAGCAGGTCGAGTAATGATATATTCACCTTTACGAGCCAATACTTTAAACGCTGTTTCGCTGTCGGCAACTTCTCGCAGATATAGCGAAGGTTGATTATTTTCGATAGTTTGGATTGCTTGTTGTAATAGTTTCACTCCTTGTGTATCACCTGCAAAGCTTACGGTTTTGGGTGGTAAAGGTAAACTGGTGATAACGGCTTTGAAAGTTTGTTGTTGATCTAAATTTGCCATACCGCTAATTGTGACTTTGCTTAATTGCGGCAAAACTTCTGTAACTTGCGCTTCTCCGATTTTATTTGATAATAAACGTAAATCTTGTCCTTGGTTTTCAAGCGGGAAAACAGCCAAATGCATAGTTTCCTCACCTTTTGCACGAGGTACACCATGTACCGCACCACCATCAATTACCCAGCCATATTGTTTGTGATATGACACGGTATAGTAAGGATGACTCTCACTAATTGCACCACCCAAAAATAATTGGTCTAAATCGCTTGTCTCAATTGCTTCTAACTGTGGGGATTGATTGCTGATTTGACTGCGTACTGATGCATTGGTTTGCTTAAATAAATCTCGATAAGTCAAATTTCCTTTAGCTTTCTTGAGAGTTTCCGTAAGGAAATAACAAAAAGCCCCCCGATGTTCGCCATCTGCGCGATATTCTTTAGCAGTTTGGGAATTTTGACAAGATGCAAACAAAATATGTTTTCCTCTGGGTAAGCTCCAACCAGAAGTTTGTTTATCTGATGCGATTAAATTCTCAATTTCTTCCCGTGAAAAAATAAAGCTTTCTAAAGGACGCTGACGCTCATCTGTAGAAAATTCACGCACTGCGGTTTCTTGAAATGGATCTCTAGTCCCCGAGCCAGAATGACAGCAATCTAAAATCAGTGTAATGTGGGGATTCTTATGAGCTACTTCCGAAATTAACTTAGCTAATTCCTTATCTGCTAAATCCCAACCTCCTTGGGAACGACTGTCATAACAAACTAGAGTTTCATTCAATTTATCCGGTTCCAAATCCCAAAATTCTTTGGGTGCTTGTTCGCGGGAACCATGACCGCTGTAATAAAATAAAGCGACATCATCACTATCTGCTTGACATAAATGCTCGCGGAAACCATCAATAATTCCTTGACGGGTTGCTTGTTGATCTTGAAGAATATTTAAGTTTAATTTCCATCCTTCGGCTTTGACACGGGATTGCAAATATTCTTCTATGGCTTTTACATCGTTGACACAACCTTGGAGAGGGCTAACTGGTGCAGCGTAGTTATCGATGCCTACTAATAATGCGTAAATATTACGAGTCATAATTATGTATATCCTAAGTTAAATTGTTATAGAAATTGTAGAGTGTAACTTATGCAGTATTCAGAAATCTTCTTCAACTACGTCAAAGTATTTGCAAAAGCTTGGGGAGAAGCAAACAATCTTTTTTTAAGTAACTTTAATACAAATTCCGTGGCATACTTTCCTGTATTATCCGCAGCACCTTGATTTCGTAATTCCGCATAACGCTTGCGCCGTGCTTGCTGTAATTCTCAGTTAGTAATGCCGGATGCTCCACTTCCCAGTGCTAAATTACAGCTATTTGGTGAGGTGCTGGCTGAATTACTGGAAAATCGTCACAAGGCTTTGGTGTTTAGTCAATTCGTTGACCACTTGCATATCATACGTGATTACTTGGAAGAGCAAAATATTAAATATAAATATTTAGATGGCAGTACTCCAGCGGTAGAACGGAAAAAGCGAGTAGATGCTTTTCAAGCTGCGGAAGGGGATGTATTTTTGATTAGTTTAAAAGCAATATCCGCGATCGCATTACTCAGCTTCATGGTAATTAATCCTAGAGTGAACGCTCAAACATTGCCCGAAGTTAACATCAAGCCGCAAATAGAGAGAATGCAAGTTGAATCCGATCCAAATCAAAATTTAAACCAAGATGAGCAGAAAGTAGCAAATTATTTAACACAAGGATTTAGTCTTTTTAAAGCGAAAAACTACCCCGAAGCAATAAAGGCTTTCAACGAAGTAATCAGAATACAGCCAAACAATCAATATGCTTATTTCGGTAGAGGAGTTTCTAACTATCTATTAGAAAAATATCAACAGGCAAAAACTGATTTAGATAAATCTATAGAACTCGATTCCTCATTACCTTTAGCCTACTTCTTTAGAGGAATTACAAATTCTGCATTAGGTAACAAAGATAATGCAATTACAGATTTAGAAACAGCAGCGAAATTGTTTGAAAAAGATGGAAATACAGAATTAGCTCAAACATCCCGTGATGTAATTAAGCGGATACGTAATGCATAAAATCCGCGCCCTCACCCTCGAAGGGTGGGGCTACAGTTACAAAGCCCCTCCGGATTCGGCAGTCCCTTCAACGGAGTCAAAGCCGATTTAGTTATTTTGTCAGGTTGCGAAACAGCTTTGGGAAGAATCACAGGTGATGGTGTAATTGGATTGTCTCGCACTTTTCTCGCTGCTGGTGCGGATAGTGCGATCGGTTCGCTGTGGAGTGTTCCCGATGAGTCAACAGCATCACTGATGACAGATTTTCATGCTAACTTAAGTAAAAACACTGGTAAAACGGGTGCATTACGTCAAGCTATGTTGGAAACGATGAAAAAGTATCCAAATCCCAGGGATTGGGCTGGTTTTACTTTGATTGGGGAAGCGGAATAATTGGTAATTGGTAATTTTATGTAAGTATTTTAATTAGTCCACGCAGGTGGACTTTGTTTTTGTAGCCCCACCCTTCGAGGGTGAGGGCGATTTTTTATGAATTACAAGTTACTATTATTTTCATTTTTGCATAACCCCCTCAACACCCAGAGATATAAATATATAGTTACCAGATTACTGGTGATGCATAAGTAACCGAATTGTCGTTAGGGTGCATTTCAAGGCAGAACCCATCTAAATTTTGCCTTTAGTGCGGATGAAACCCGATATTGATGCTTGTTGTGGAGGTTTTATGGTAGCCGATAAAAGTCGGGAGCAATGCTGAATTTTTGCAAAGAATCGATTGGGGTTTGCACGGATTAGTTAATACTAAAGATATTCCGTATATTAATTCAGCTTCACAAGTGAAACCAGAGTCTATAGGAGTATCGCGCCTTTCCGCACACTTTTTGCACAGGTGCGGCGTAGCCGCACCCAGCTTCTACTAATTTAGATGCGTTTGCCCTGGTGAGTACTCCATCTTCGGTATTATTATCGCTTTGTTTGTTTTGACGATTGTTGAATCCTGCTAATGCTAAACCGGAACGTAATAACGGATTTTCTAAGTTTACATATTGGGGTTTATCAAATTGACTATATATACGAACAATTATTCATACTTCTGAGTAAGTAAAGGGTATGCAATAATTTTTGCATTTACATGGATGATTTATCAGTATTTTTATGGATTGGATACGAAGTTTTATGCAAAAAATGTTTATCCTTCTTAGGGAATAGGTAAAATTCTTGAAGGTGCATCCTATAATCAGAAAACGCCCTCATCCCCGATATATGCTAGGATTCTGTATTAAGAAAGGCATAACGCGAGTTAAGTTATGGAGCAAGTCACATTACCCGAAGTTCTCACCCTGGAAGAAGTTTCAGAATATTTACGTTTGCCGATTGAAACTTTGCAGCGTCAAGCTTTACAGGGAAAACTTCCAGGTCGTAAAATCGAAAATGAATGGAGGTTTTTGAAGGTGGCAATTGATGACTGGTTGCGCTCCCAAGGTAGTCGTTCTACCTTACTTCAACAAGCGGGTGCTTTTGCTGATGATGCTTCGCTGACGGAATTGAGAGAAAATATCTATCAAGCGAGAGGACGTTCGGAAGTTGATGAGTAATTGAAACGTAAATGTATTTGCTTGACACTGATACTTTAACCCATCTTTATGCTGGAAATACAAATGTTATTGCCAGGTTAAATGCTGTTGAAGATTCAGAGGTCGGAATTACTATAATTACCAAAGCAGAAATGCTACGCGGACGGATTGAGTATCTAATCAAAGCAGAAAATAGAGAAAGTCTATTAAAAGCGCAAGAGCTTTTTTTTCGCACTGAAGAATTATTAGCAGAACTTTTAATTGTTCCCATCAGTCAAAGAGCAGCAGATGAATTCGAGCGTTTACGTGCGGTTTCAAAGCTACGCAAAATTGGGCGAGCAGATTTATTAATTGCGAGTATTTCCTTAGCTAATAGAGCCACATTGGTTACACGAAATCTCAGACATTTTAAACAAATTCCTGGAGTACGGGTTGTGAATTGGGTTGATTGAAACGCCAAATAAGCTATGTCAATAATGCGATGGCACATGAGTGCCCGCCGAAGCCATCGCAACACATTAACTGTTGAGGTTGATTTTGATTATTCATACGTGATTATACTGTATTCTGATATTTACAATTTAATATAGTTCTCAGGGTTTTCCGGAGTATGCAAAAATCTATTTTTTTGCTGCTAGTCGGTAAGAGAAAATTAGTAATCAGAAAACGCCCTCATCCCCGAGATATGCTAGGATTTTTTATTAAGTAGGGTATAACGCGAGTTAAGTTATGTAGCAAGTTACATTATCCGAAGTTCTCAGCCTTGAAGAAGTTTCACAATATTTACGTTTGCCTTTTTGTTTCGCAACGAAGAATTGATAAACTATACTAATATATCTGACTTAAAGAAATTAATTATGCAGTATCAGGTTTTTGTTCAAAGTCATACAGATAAAAAGTTTATCGCTTCTATTATTGGCATTCCTAATAGCACAGTTGAAGGTGGCACAAGGGAAGAAGCAATAGCGCTTGCCAAAGCTGCTTTAGAGAAACAACTGGCATCAGGTGAGTTAGTTACAATTGAGGTGGGTAAACAATCGCAGCAACAAACAGACCCTTGGCTTAAGCATATGGGTATTTTTGCATCAGACCCAACATTTGATGATTTTTTGACAGAAGTAGCAGCTTATCGTCAGCAAGTTTCGGAAGAAGAAATTTTTGAATGACTTGCTACATAATGGATACAGACCATCTGAGTCTATACGAACGCGGTCATCCTCAAGTATGCGATCGCATTATCAAAGCGCGACAAAATTCTTCTGATAAGCTGTTTACAACAGTTGTGAGCCTTGAGGAACAGTATGCTGGGCGCATAGCCCAAATCCGTAAAGCCAGTACACCTGAAGCGTTGGTCTTTGCATATGAGAAATTAAAGCAAATCTTTACTTTGTTTGCGGATTTAGATATTTTAGAATACGATTTTAAAGCAGATGAATGCTTTCGAGAATTTAGAAAAATAGGGATTCGTATTGGCACTTTAGATTTACGAATCGCCGCAATTACTCTTACTAACGGCGGTATTTTATTAAGTAGAAATCTAAAAGATTTTGAGAAAGTACCAGGGCTAACTATTCAAGATTGGTCAATTTAACGAGCATATTTATTAATAGTTAAATTCAGCACTGATAAGTGGGTAAATAAAATTACTTGTGTCATCGTTCACTGCCTGGATATTTCCCCAACGCCTAAAATCATCGCCACTCACCCAAAAACGTAAAAGCCGCCCAGTAATTAGGATTGCGCCATTTGTCAGAACGCCACATCTTCAACTGTGTCGCTCTCAAAGCATCCGAGGCTGACTTGCCTTCCTGCAACATTTCCTTGTAAAATTCTTGCATAAACTCTGCCGTACCTTGATCGTCAACTTTCCACAAGGAAACTACCAACCGTTCTCCACCTGCATACATTTCTAGTTGCTTTTGTTGGTTGAGAAGTTCTGAGATTTCTGTTTGTAATTTGTCAGCGTTGTCTTTGAGAACTGGGTTTCTTATCTTCTCGCTATTGCACCAACGCTGTTTCCTTCGATTTTCAGTTTAAAGTTATCGGAGATTATTTTCCAATCGTGGTGAAACTGCAAACCATATTTTAACAATATTCAGATTGATTGCACTTAACCTTCTAAAGCACTATCAATTTGTGCTATTTTCTCTTCCAATAATGTTCGTAATTTAGCAAGCTGTTCTGAAGATGCGGTTTCTAGAGAATCCTTGGACAACTTGTTTATCTTATCAATGGCAACGCTTACTTCTTGAGATTCCCTCTTTTCCGACTTTAAGTACTTAGCTTTAATTTTCTTTATTTCTTGCCGCGTCTCTGGTACCGTAAGATTCTCTTGAATAACCTTTTGAGTTAAATTTGTCCGCTCCAATGTTGCCTTTTTTTCTGTAGTGTTCAATATCTTTGCCGACAAGGTAGATAATGCCAGTGCATGAGCGCCCTTTAAACCTTGTTGTCGGATAGCTTCTTTCAAATCTTCTGGCAAAAACAACATTGGCATTAAATTAGATTTAACGGAATTAGGGTTTAATCCAAGCTCCAACAATATCAAAAATATATCTTGCTCTTCACCCATGACTCCCAATAATTCCAATCCTTCCTGCTGTTCTTCCGCACTAACACTAATTAACTTAGTTAACTCCTTTATTTTCTTATCTCGTTCAAGTCGCTTGAGTATAGTTCCCATAGCGGTAGAAATTAAATCTAATTCCAATCCAGTGGATTTATTTAACTCCTTAAAAACAGCTTCAGCTTTATCCAAGGGATTTAAGTCTTCAAAACCTAAAAATGTTAGCAATGAAGATTGATCTAAGTCTTTAGGAGAAGCTACAACAACAGATCGAATAGTTGACCACTTTAATAACTTAGCTGCTTCCCAACGCAATTGCCCATCAAGAAGCATATAACGACCATTATCTTGCCGAACTAAGATTACTGACGTTATTTGACCATGTTTTTTAAGCAGTCGAGCTTTTGCTTGAATTGATTCTGGTGTGATTGTTTGCCGGGGCTGACTTGGATTCGGGTCGATCAACCCTAAATCTACCTCAAGTTCTCCTGATTGATGCTGTAAATTCTCTCGGAGCTTTTTTAACTCCTCTTCCAATTCGGGAGAATGACTAGCTCGAAGCTTTTCTACTTCCGCTTGCAATTCGGTAATTTTTTGTTCTTTGTCAGTTTTTTCGATTGCGCTATTGAACTTATTAGCAATTTTAGGCAAAGCCACTTTTTATTATTCTCCTATTTATCTTTAATTAAAGCTGTCAGATCATCAGCTATCTGCTTAAAATCCTTACAAGCCTTATGTGCCGGTCGATATTTTTGTAATGGCAACCCGTGAGCGCTGCTATTTTTAAATTCGTTAGAGCAACGAATCCGAGGATAAAGTTTCAAACCCAATTGCTCTGTAATTTCTGGTAGCTGTTGCAAATACTGCCTATGTATCGCTATCGAATCATCGTACATACTTGGCACAAAACCCAAAATCGGCGGTCTTGGTTCCAACTGTAACTCATCTCCTGTTGAAATACACCACTCAACCAATTCAGCAGAACCCGAAATAGATTTCATTTCCAATTGCACAGGAACCAAAACATGAGTTGACGCAGCCAAAGCATTTACATTTAGCATCCCCAAAGTAGCGGGACAATCCAATATCACCAACTCGTGAGGCAAAGGATATTTCTTCAATCTATCTGCCAGTACGTACTCCCCCCTTTTTCTCACCACCAAGTCATTCGCAACTTCAGCAAGCATTGGATGCCCTTGGCAAACTTCTATCTTCTCCTCTCCCCAAGAAGAAGCCATCTGCCAATCCCCCTTAAACTCTTTTGATAACATATAAGCCGAACTATCGACTGCCTCTACTGGCTCTAATCCACAAAAAACATCCAAGGAACGCTGCGGATCTAAATCAATCAGCGCTACCGAAAATCCCCGACGCAGTATCTCATAGGCAATATGTACGCTAAGCGTTGTCTTACCAACACCACCTGCATTTGCTAAAAGTGAAAGGACTATTTGCTTCATATACCTTCGTCGTATTTCAAAATACTACACCAAAATTGGTAAAAAATATTTATTTGTCTACAATAATAGTTTGCCATGTATTAGCATTTGTTTATCATTAATTTATTGCTAACTTTAACCATAACAGTAATGTAACAACACTTATTCTTACCTTCACAATCAAGCAAACGCACAAAGTTCAAAGACGAAGGCAGCGATCGCAATTTAGCAAGTATTTTTAAATTAGAGGTTTTATTGCAAAAGCACTCCATTAAATCTATTACCAACACTACTTGGACCCATACGTATCAATAAAAATGCCCTTTGCGTTGAATCATAGTTGCTTCTTGGAGTTGCTTGTCTACATCTTGAACAACTACTTCATATAATGATGCTTGCTCTTTAGTTAAATTAGTGTATAGTTTCTGCTCGACTTTATCGGGCAAATCGCTGATAATTGATCGGTCGGTTTTTACCCGACGTAAAATTAAAGGTTCAACCAACTTTTTGAGGGTGGTTGCTTTTACTTTGTTATTATCCTTTTGGATGGGAATTTCAAAAGACTTACGGAATTGCGCTTGTTTACCTAAATAACCGGGGTTGAGAAAATTAAAAATTGACCATAAATCTAGCAAGCGGTTTTCTACAGGAGTTCCCGTTAAAGCTAATCGGTGTTTTGCTCCTAGCTTGAGAATTGCCTTTGTCTGTGCTGATTTAGGATTCTTAATATTTTGTGCTTCATCTAAAACTATACGCTGCCATTCAATACTATTGAACAGCTTTTCATCCTTACGGGCTAGGGTAAAAGAACTAATTATCACGTCGTATTGTTTGCAAGCTGCTTTAAATTCGGCTGCTGATTGAAGGCGATCGCCACCGTAATGTACCATCGTTTTAAGATGCGGTGCAAATTTGGCTATTTCTTTTTGCCAGTTTCCCACAACTGAAGTCGGTGCAATCAATAATGTAGTTAAATTATTATCTTCATTTACTTGCTCTTTCTCCTGTACTAATCGCGCAATTACCTGTACGGATTTTCCTAAACCCATATCGTCTGCTAAACAACCATTTAATCCCAGTCGTTCCAAATAAGCCAGCCAGGATACACCACGTTTTTGATATTCTCGTAAAGTTCCTTGCAAATTCGCTAACTCGGAAACTGGTTCTAACTGGCTTTTATCTTGCAACTTTGCCATCATCGCGGACATTGCTTCATCATGCTCAATTTCCCATTCTTCCCCGGATTCTGCACTCTTTTGTAAGAATTCCAGCAACGTCATCTCTGGCTGCTCGTCTGCATTTTGCTGCCAAAATTCCAGTAATTGCTGCATTTTATCGCGGTCGAGTTCCATCCACTGACCGCGAAAATTTACTAAGGGAGATTTTGCATTTACCAATTGTTCCCACTCTTTAGGTGTGACAGCTTGCTCACCAATGGCTAATTCGTAGCGATATTGCACTAAAGAATCTAAATCAAAATAACTTTTCGTTTTACTTTTACTCGCTCCATTCTTACCTGAAGACGCTTTGAGTTTAATTTTGGCGCGACGGCGACCTGCGGGGGTATACCATGACGGTACAATTACTTTAAAACCGGAATCTTCCAATACCCAAGCACTTTCCTTGAGAAAATCAAAGGCTTCATCTAAACTTAACTGTAACCCTGTAGGGCGATCGTTCTCTAAACCTTTCCACAAATTGGGATACATACGTGCTGCGTAACCAAGATTAAGCAGCAAATTGGTTTGAAAATCTTGACCAAAATCCTTGTGTATCGCTGCTTTAGCTTCATCTTTCCCGCTCCAGTAGTCAGCTAATGTTAGCTTTAAAGAAGGATCTTTTTTACTAGCGACAAGAAAATGTATCTGCCAATTATCTATATAATCTGCTGTTGCAGAGTCTAGTTGAAAGCATAAATGAAACAAAGAGTCCGCAATTGTGCGAGTAATTTTGGTTTTCCAAGTCAACCATTGTTGGTATTCTTCTGCTTTAGTATTTGTTGTAAGAGGATTGTGCTGTCTGGAATGAAGGCAATAGTAAATTAAAGAATCTGTAATCTTTTTATCGAATAATTTAACTGGATAGAATCACCCCGGAGTGTCACGCGGTTATTGGGGTCGGGCAAATCTTCGGCAGTTAACCACCAATCTACCGAGTGAGTTGCGATCGCTTCAAAAGCATTTTTTTTCTGAAACGATAATCCCAAAACTGAGGGAGACTCTTGAGCAATCATATCTGCATTCACTTTCCCCAATAACTGTACGTGACCCATTGGATAATCGAAATCTTTATCACCCCAGTAAAAATCATTGATTGGCAGTTCTTCATGCACCGAACTGATATTGATGATTTTTCCAGTACGTTTGGTTGCAATTAAATGTTGAACTATACAAAAAGAGTAATAAATGAAACTTAGCCAAAGAAATAAAGCGTTATATGGTTCGTGATTAACAGAACTTTTGTCCCAGTTAACTAAGATAGTCATTGACAATCACTTCAAAGTCATGCAAAAACAAGAAACCTTAGCTCAATTAATCTGCCGTACTGTATTAGAGTTTGAGCAACGGCAAGCACAAGAGTTACAACAGCAAAGCTATGTAAAGAATGTTTTGCCTGAAACAGCAAAAAGGCTCGCGTCTCATCCGAAGGGGAACGTGTGATGAATTGCGAGTGAGGCTCCGGAGTGTGGTCTGACAAATTTGAGCATAGAAATATTTTCTATCAAATAATTAAGAGTTTTATCTAAGGTTTCTGAGTCTGTCAGAACTACTATTTATAATGAGAAAGTCTATTTATATTAGCTACTACATTGCATATAATACTATAATTTCATCTTTATAATTATTAACCAAACATAAATAAGTTTTATTTATAACTATAAAATAGTACCCATGTTCGCTTGCTGGACAGTTGGCGATCGCCCGAAGGGTGACGCTGATTGTTACCTACTCAAAATTGGCTTGATAGTCAGCACATTAGAGAACGCATATGCCACAAGTCTTTACCAGGCCAGAAGGTTGCACCTTTACCGTATTCGTTAGTAGCACACAATTCTTTGATTTCGTCTCCAAGCTTTTCGGTGGAGTTGTGAACCAATACGTGTACGGGTTCAGCACCCAATTCCATCAAGAATCTGGTAACACCGTATACTAAGTCAGGGTCGCCATAGATAGCGAAACGCTTACCGTGTAGCCATGCGTGAGAGTCAGTCATAGCATCAACAGCACGACCGCGCTCTTCTTCTAACTCTTCAGGAATGGGCTTACCGCTCATTTCGCTGAGTTTCATTAATAACTCATCGGTACCAGTAATACCCCAAGGGCTTACAACATCTGTCTTTTGCTTCCACTCTTTCTCGATGTATTCACGAGTTTTGGTAGTAGAGTGTCTTTGCAAACACAATGTACCTTCAGCATTAATTGAATCAGCGGCATCTTCCAATTTAGTACCTTTAGTGTACATATGGAATTGACCGTCGTTGGGTGAGTCAACGTAATCGGAGTTGTCAGCTAACAAGGTATAATCAATACCCATCAAGTTAGCAATACGCTTAACTTCGCGCAAGTTACCAACGTAAGTATCAAAACCGGGGATTATGTTGATTTTGCCATTGGTTTTATCTTTCTTCTTACCTTCGGTAAGGTTGATAAGAATACCCTTCAACATATTATCGTAGCCGGTAATATGAGAACCTACGAAGCTGGGGGTATGAGCGAAAGGTACGGGTAAATCTTCAGGAATGCCACCTTCATTTTTAGCATTACCGATAAATGAACCCAAGTCATCACCGATGACCTCAGCCATGCAAGTAGTGGAAACGGCAATCATTTTAGGCTTGTACAGGGTGTAAGCATTGGTCAAGCCATCGATCATGTTCTTCAAACCACCGAATACCGCAGCATCTTCAGTCATAGAAGAAGAAACAGCAGAGAACGGCTCTTTGAAGTGACGGGTTAAGTGGGTGCGGAAATAAGCAACGCAACCCTGAGAACCTTGTACAAAAGGTAAAGTACCTTCAAAACCAGCAGCAGCGTAGATTGCTCCCAAGGGCTGACAACCTTTAGCAGGGTTGATGGTCAAAGCTTCACGAGCAAAGTTCTTTTCGCGGTATTCCCACGATTTAGTCCATTCTGCGATTTCTTTAACTTTTTCAGCAGGGTGTCCACCTTCAAACTTTTTCTTACCCTCGAAAAGTTCTTGATATTCCGGTTGGTGAAATAGCTCTACGTGGTCTTGAATCTTATCTGGATTCTGTGGCATTATGTGTCTCCAAGCTTAACGAATAGATTGGTTGTTAGTAGATAAAAGTTAGTATTGCCGGGATAGGTTTAAGGAATAGGGGGAAGCTTTCCCCCGTCCAAATTCCTAATCCTTAAACAGCAGCTTTAGCAGTAGTAGTAGCAGCAGCTTTTGCTTCTTTCTTCCAAGGAGTTCCAATCAATTTCCAGGAAGGATTGTTGATTGCTAAATCCATGTCACGAGCGAAGATAGCGAAGCCATCATAACCGTGATAAGGACCGGAGTAATCCTTTTTATGGTTTTTATAAAATACATCATTTCATGTTTTCTACAAGCAATGTCAGGATTAAACATTGTTTTTTAATTACATATTTATTTGTAGATTAGGTTTAGTCTAAAAATAGCGATGCATTACTAGGATTAAGGTTTTTATTTATTGAATACAGGGAATAGGGAATAGGATTAAAAAGATTAGTATATGAAAGATAAACTATTATCGGAATTAGAAAAAGTAAACCAGCGTTTAAAATCGGCGAAAACAAAAGTTACAATTAGAGAGTCGAATGGTAGTTTGCAATTACGCGCAACTTTACCGATTAAACCGGGAGATAAAGATACTAGACGAACTGGGAAGAAGCAATACAATATTAGTTTAAATATTCCCTCTAATTTTAATGGTTTAAAAACTGCTGAGGAAGAAGCATACGAGCTAGGTAAATTAATCGCTCGTCAAATATTTGTGTGGAATGATAAATATTTAGGTAAAGAAGCAAGATCAAATTTGAAAACAGTTGGAGAACTGTTAGAATTATTTGAAACAGAATATTTTAAAACTCATCAACGTACTACAAAGAGCGAACATACTTTTTACTATTATTTAACAAGAACTAAAAGATCTACTAATTTTAGAGATTTAGCAACTGCTGAAAATCTCATAAGTTCAATTGAAAAAATCGATAAGCAGTGGGCAAAATATAATGCAGCCAGAGCGATATCTGCATTTTGTCATACATTCAAAATCGATATCGATCTATCAAAATATTCCAAAATGCCGGAACATAATTCCCGGAAGATACCCACGGACGTAGAGATATCTGCGGGATTTCTGAAATTTACAGATTACCTCAATGCTAGAGGTAAACAAGTTAATCAAAACGTTCGAGATAGCTGGCAACTATGGCGCTGGATATATGGAATGCTTGCAGTATATGGTTTGCGTCCGCGAGAATTGTTTATCAATCCCAATATTGACTGGTGGTTGAGTGCAGATAATGCAGATATGACGTGGAAGGTTGATAAAGATTGTAAAACGGGGGAAAGAGAGGCACTACCGTTATATCAAGAATGGATTGCAGACTTTGATTTAAAAAATCCCAAATATTCAAAAATGTTGATAGATGCAGTTAATAAAAAAGATAAAAACAATCATGCAGAGATAACGGCATTAACACAACGAGTAAGCTGGTGGTTCCGCAAAATAGGATTAAATTTCAAACCCTACGATTTACGTCATGCTTGGGCAATTCGAGCGCATATTATCGGCATCCCCATCAAAGCAGCAGCAGATAATTTGGGACATAGCGTACAGGTGCATACTCAAACCTATCAGCGGTGGTTTTCCTTGGATATGCGGAAGTTGGCGATCAATACAGCTTTGAGTAAGAGGAGTGAAGTTGAGGTGATCAAGGAAGAGAATGCAAGGTTAAGGTTGGAGGTGGAGAAGTTGAGGATGGAAAGGGTTTATAGATATTGATGGGGTGCTTTATTTTTACGAAATTTGCAGGTAAACACCACAATTTACTGTTGGGTTACGGCGCAATTTGAGATTATTAATTTTACATCAAAGTTAAAAATGCGCCTAACCCAACCTACAATTGATAAATTAGACTATGTAAGGCTTTTAGTACGTTAAAACGTACTTTGTTTATTAAGCTGATGTGCGGCTAAATTATATAATGTGAAAACGTGAAAATATTGTAGTGCGGTAGCGCAGCGTGTCCGTAAGGACATGCATCTTGCGATCTTGTCTTATACAAATTAAATGCGTAACATCTTAGCCGTATCAATTGATTTCAAGGCGAGAATTCGGGGTTAACGAGAATGGTGCAAGATGTAAGTTTATATTCTAAATATCTCATGAAAGTTTGTTTTTAGAATGCCTATATTAATTCAATATATTTGATCGTGTCCAATTTCTTTAATATTTATTTTTATCGTTCATCCAAGCATGATCGCGATCGCCGCACCCTTTCGGCTGAACGCAATATTCAACAACACACGACATATAACTATTTATCATATCTTGACGGCAGTCACCATCGATGGGTAAATGAACTTTGTAATCGCTAATCTTTTAACAGGAGTTAAATTATGGAACTCGTTCAACAATTGATCAGCAATTTAGGGGTACAAGAAAATCAAGCTCAAGGTGGGGCTGGACTAATTTTAAAGCTTGCTCAAGATAAGCTTGGTGGTGGAGAATTCGCCAAGGTTGCATCCGCGATTCCCGGTGCTGATATGCTTTTAGGTGCTGCACCTAGCGAATCTGGTGGTGGAATGATGGGTGCTTTGGGTGGTATGGCTGCTGGGATGATGGGTGGTGGTCAAGGTGCTGCTTTAGGAAGTTTGATGAGTTTGGCTGGTGGCTTTTCGCAGTTGGGAATGGATGGCAATATGGTAACTAAGTTCTTTCCGATAATTCTCAATTTTGTGCAGCAGAAAGGTGGAGCCGAGGTAGCAGGTATTTTATCAAAAGCTTTGCAGTAAGGGTTTAGCAGTAGCAATGATGGGTTGTCTAACAATATCAGCTAAGTAAGTCGGTGTTAAAAAATCAAGATATGTCATTGCGAGTGAAACGTTAGCTGAAGCTTTCCCGTTCACCGCAAGGTGTCCCGTAGGGAAGGGTAGCAATCGCAAGGTTTTGAAGCTTGTTTACAATCTTTTACATAGTTATGTTTATTTGTGCCGACTTACTTACTCGTTAGATGACCTATTAGCAATTATCAATTAAAATTAGAAACCAAATAAATGAGAAATATGGAAATTACTACTAATTACGTTCAAATTCCTAATCAAAATCTATCAATTGATGCTTATTTAGCGCAACCAGTAGGTGATGGTAACAGGAGTGCGGTTATTGTCTTTCAAGAAATTTTTGGTGTTAATGCCAATATTCGAGATATTACCGAACTTATTGCTAAACAGGGATATATTGCGATACCTTCGGTGAGCTTCGCTTAACGCACCTGCGATGTTTCAACGAACTGCTCCGGGTTTTGAATTTGGCTTTAGCGCGGAAGATGTTGGTTATAGTCCAGAAGCTTATCGTCTGGGTTTAGAATATTATCAACAGGTAAAGTATCAAGAAATATTTAGCGATATTCAAGCTACAATTGCTTATTTAAAAAGTTTACCTAATGTTAAAGTTGATTCTATTGGCTGCATAGGTTTCTGTTTTGGGGGTCATGTGGCTTATATGGCTGCAACTTTACCCGATATTAAAGCAACAGCTTCGTTTTATGGAGGTGGAATTACTACTTCTAGTTATGGGGAAGAAATTCCTACTTTGAATCGTACTTCTGAGATTCAAGGTACTATTTATACGTTTTTTGGCACCAAAGATACATTAGTTTCTCAGGAAGATAACGAAAAAATAGAGGCAGAATTAAAGAAACATAATATCACTCATCGCGTATTTAGATATGATGCAGGACATGGATTTTTTGCCGGTTTTTTTGTAGATAATTATCCATTTTTAGCACAGAATCCAAGTATAAATAGAGAAGCTGCTATTGATGCTTGGAATCACGTTCTCGAACTGTTTGAAAATAATTTGTAGAATTTACTTTATGTCTTTGTTTTCTCGTTTATCGCTATTAATTTGCGGAACTGGTTTTGCATTATTAACTTTTTTACCTTCAGTTACTAATGCTATAAAATCAGATGATTATGGATTAACAAACCGCAGAGACGCAGAGAGCGCAGAGGGAAGAACGCAAGAGGAAATTAATAGGAGAGGTTTTGTCAATTCTAGTTTTCAATCTGAGTCAAAGTTAAAATTTTCAGCAAATAGGGTTGATTTTGGAACTGTTTTCAAAGAGCTTGGTATTGAAGGGTCTATTATAATTTATGATGCGAGTAATAATAAATTTTACGAACATAATTCTCCTCGCAATTCTAAAGCTGTTTTCCCTGCTTCCACGTTCAAGATTTTAAATACTTTAATTGCGCTACAAACAGGGGTGATTCGCGATGACGTATCTGTTTTAACGTGGGATGGTATCAAACGGGATATTGATGTATGGAATCAAGATACAAACCTTCGTCAAGCTTTTAAAAATTCAACGGTTTGGTTTTATCAAGTTTTAGCTCGGAAAATCGGACACGAGCGGATGCAAAAGTTTGTTGGTCAAGTAGGTTATGGAAATCAGCAAATTGGTCCAGCAGAAAATATTGATAAGTTTTGGTTAGAAGGACCTTTACAAATTACACCCAAGCAACAAATAGCATTTTTACAAAAGGTTCATGACGGAAAATTACCCTTTTCACAACGCAATTTAGATTTACTCAAAGATATTATGATTATGGAGCAAACCCCAAATTATACTTTGCGAGGAAAAACGGGTTGGGTAACTAGTACAAATCCTAAAATTGGCTGGTTTGTGGGATATTTAGAACAGAATAATCAAGTTTATTATTTCGCTACTAATATTGATATGCCAGATATTAAACTTGCTGCTGCTCGAATTCAAGTTACTCGTCGTTGTCTGCAAATGTTGGGATTGTTTTGAATTGAGTATTATTACGAAGGTCAAAATCAAACAAAATATTTACATTGTATGTGTTTACTGAGTATTCCTTCGTGTTTATGCAATTACCAACAATAATCTACCTTGCAAATGCAGGTATCCCCCTTTTTACTCAAAGTGTCTTCTACCAAATAATATTGCTGATTCCAATTATTGCAATTGAAGCTTATATTTTAAGAAAAATACTTGCAATTAATGTATTTCAAGCAAGTTTAGTTTCAAGTGCTGTAAATATTGTATCTACTTTAATTGGAATAATTATTTTCCTTGCAATTGGGATCGGGTTCGCGAGTACATTTCCTCAAACAGTAGTTCAACCTGGTTCTTTTCCTCATACACCAATCGATCTGATAATTTCATTAATACCGATGTATTTTGTTTCAGTTTTTTTCGAGTCTCTATTTGGAGCTTTGCGACTGAAAAAGATTTCACGTCGTAAGGTTTTGAGAACATTTGCGATCGCGAATGCTTATACTTACTTAATGCTTGAATCTTTAGCAATTTCTCAGCTTGTTAAGGGATATATCGAGAGAAGATGAATATATCCTGTACTTTTACAGGGATCTGTGGAAATTTCTTTGGATAAACTCTTGTAAATGTGCTTTTTTGTAACAGTTCTGGGTGGACTTTTATGTTTACGAGTGTGGATGTTCGAGCGGTTTAATCAGGTGCGTTGCGCTGAGCGACAACACACCCTACAATTAAACTTATACTTTGAATTAAACTTTAAACAAATTTTTTCGCTGCTTCAAACCTTGTATTAACCTCATCCCAATTAATCACATTCCACCAAGCTTCTAAATAATCATTACGACGGTTTTGGTAATTAAGATAGTATGCGTGTTCCCAGACATCGTTACCCATGATAGGATATTTACCTTCACTAAAAGGACTATCTTGGTTAGCCGTACTCATCACTTCTAATTTGCCATCTTTATTAAAAACCAACCAAGCCCAACCACTACCAAAACGTTTTGTACCAGCTTCGTTAAACTGGTTTTTAAAATTGGTAAAACTGCCAAAATTATCCTTGATTGCAGATGCGATCGCACCGCTAGGTTCCCCTCCACCCTTGGGTTTCATGATTTTCCAGAACATTGAGTGGTTCACATGACCACCACCATTATTCTGTACTGTTTTGCGAATATCTTCGGGTACGCTATTAAGATTACCTAATAATTCTTCTACGCTTTTTTGCTTGAGTTCTGGATGTTTTGCCAAAGCTGCATTTAAGTTTTTCACATAAGCTGCATGATGCTTGTCGTGATGAAACTCCATTGTTCTAGCATCTATATGGGGTTCCAACGCTTTATAATCGTAAGGTAGAGGTGGTAACTTTACAGCGTCCGATGTATTTTGGGCAATTGTCGTACTAGTCGAGGTAGAAGATTTTTCACCCGCTAATGCACAACTCTCCAAAGCAAATGTACTTGCACTAACTCCGAGTAAATATAAAAAATGCCGACGTTTCAAAGTCATAACGCTAACCCTAAGTAATTTATTCTTATTTTCTAAGATTTAGGGTACAAAATAAAACAAATCTCAACCATTTTGAATCATCCAAACTAGAATCCCCAGAATTTCTTCTACAGGTGGAAGGGGATAATCCATCAAATCAATCGTGACAATATTTTCTTCTATCTTCAAAAATCGCCATTGTGTACCGCTGGTAATAGAACCATATATTACCGGAACAGGACGATTTTTTGCCGCGTTGAATCTTTGTGCTGCAACCATTTCTGCCATACATTGGCCAAACCCGGTTCTTAAATCGGCTTTTTTTGCTTCCACAATGACGATTGCAGGTGCTTCAATTTCTAGCACTTCGGGGGAACGACTTAAAAGGAAATCGCATTTCCCATTTAATCCAATCGATTCATCAATTGTGAAATCTTCCCCCGAAAATAAACTGATCTCTCGATTTAATATCCGTCGAACTTCTAGTAGTACTGGGTAAACAATTCCTTCCGAGCGTGCTTTTTCACTTGCACTAGAAACCAGAGGGAGACTTTCTTGAAGATACGATGTTAGTGTTGCAGATGCTTGAATAGGTTCGGTGCAAGGAATAAATCGTCCACCTTCGTGTGTTTTTAACCCGAAAGCTTCTTTCGCTTTACTAATATTGGTAAACTGACTGTAAGGCATAATTACTGTCTCCCGTGCAAGCCTACGTTTATAGTAAAGCAGTAGATAGATTTATTTACCTTAATATCGGCAATTTGGTACTATTAACGAAGTGGACGAGTGCAACTAAACTTATGGCAAAGCGTAAGAAAGACAATCTCAAGTGGATTAAAGAAACGCTTGAACTCAAACCCGATCATCATTGGGAATCTCCACCGGAGTATAAGATATTTGTCGCGGGTAGAGGGGCTGTTCGCTTCAATGTCCCTCATGATTGGCATTTTGAACCAAAAGAAAATTCCTTCAGGTTCTGCGATCGCAAACCACCTGATGATGATTGTGGTTTAGAAGTATCTTACAACCATTTACCCCAAAGAGATTGGAGTTTGTTTCCCCTCAAACGGACTTTGAAGCAGATAATCGCAGATGACACTCGGAACCCTTTTGAAGTTGGTGAAGTAATTACCGTCAAACGTCAAACTGCTCGTATAGTTTGGATTGAGATGCAATTTATCGACACACAGGAAGAACCACGGGAAGCTTTTTCCCGAACCTGTATTGCGATCGGTTCCAATATTCAGTGTTTAATTACATACGAGTTTTGGGCGGATCAAGCCGAGCAATTAACACCCGTATGGGATGAAGTAATCCGGAGTCTCACTTTAGGATTATATATTCGCGACCCCAGGAGTGGTTTAGCTTTTCCAGATTAAATACGCAACGGATATAGTAATTGCGATCGCAACGAAAAAAGCGTAAATATGATGCGACAACTAAAATATTACATTGCTTGCAGCGTCGATGGATTTATTGCCAGAAAAGACGGTTCATTTAACGATTTTCTTTTAGAAGGTGAAGCTGTAAATGATTATATTGAGTCTTTACAGTTGTTTGATATCGTTTTGATGGGACGCAAAACTTACGAGGTGGGATTAAAAGAAGGTAAAACTAATCCTTATCCGATGACGAAAAGTTACGTATTTTCACGTTCTATGAAGGAAAGTCCCGACGAGCAAGTAGAATTGGTTTCGGAGAATGCGATCGCACTTATAAAAAGTTTAAAAAACGAATCAGGAAAAGATATTTACCTTTGTGGTGGTGCGAATTTAGCTACAACGTTGTTTACTGAAAATTTGATTGATGAAATCATTTTGAAAGTGAATCCCTTTGTGATGGGTTCGGGTATTCCGCTTTTTGGTGAAATTATTAAACCAACTGCTCTAGAACTTATCAACAGCAAGATTTATGAAAATGGTGTTGTGCTGCTTAATTACCGAGTTAAATTCTGAGTAATTTTCTCCGACATTAATTCCATAGATTTATTCGCAAGTTCGTCTACCGTTAACGTAGATTCCACATCAATAGATATAAATCCAAGCTGCTCAACTAACTCCATCATGCGTTTATTGTACAAAAGGGTACGTTCAAGAAACTTTTGAATTAAATACTTTTTATCCTCACCTAGATTATTAAAATTGCTTTGATTATAAATTCGATTTTGAAAAAGGCGATCGCGAGCGGTAAGCCAAATCGCTTTAAGATGATTTTCGTTAACTAAATTCGCTACCAATCCCGGATATAATGCCGAGCCTTCTATAATAAGATATTCCTGAGAACTAACAATATCTTCTACTTGCGGTAAAACATTTTTTTCATAATGCGATAATACATCTGAAAAAAGACCGTCGGTAGACAAATTTCTATAATGTTCTGCGACGTTTTCTGGAATAGCCTTCCCGTTTGCTCCTACCCAAGGTCGTCCGGGATGACGAGCGAGTTTGTCCGTAGAAAGATAATTCCAATTAAGCTTTGCAGCAGTATATTCAGCAAGAGTTGATTTACCTGCATGAGAAGAGCCACCAATCAGAATTACCCGCATTTGAGCGAGCGATTTATTCATAAACCGATATTGTATTCTTGGGTGATAAGCTGATGTGCAGCTAAATTGTATAATGCGTTAGCGAAGCGTGTCCTACGGACATAACCGTGAAAACATTGTAGTGCGAGCATCTTGCTCGCTAGTCTTATACAAATTAAATGCGTAACAACTTAATTTAAGCAGTACTAACCACAAAG
The DNA here is from genome assembly GCF_034931125.1 of Rivularia sp. UHCC 0363. Taxonomy (NCBI): domain Bacteria; kingdom Bacillati; phylum Cyanobacteriota; class Cyanophyceae; order Nostocales; family Rivulariaceae; genus Rivularia; species Rivularia sp. UHCC 0363. Next base: position 54,139 of record NZ_JAYGHM010000021.1, read on the forward strand.
CTATCTTCTTTAGCTTCGATCTGAGATTTTGTACGTTCAATTTCCACCGACGAATAAGTTTCAATCCAAACTACAGCACCAGAATTCAAAGGTTTTTCAGGTCGATAGATTATTTCACAAGGACCGTTAACCTTTACCGAATAACCGTAAATATTGCGATCGCCATGTTTGACTGAAATTACGGGGACTAAATCTTGTTGTTTGAGATTTTGTTGAATTCTATGCCTATTTATATGAATTTTAGTTTTTGCCGGATTTCTGATGCACCATTTGGCTTTTGGACCGCGACTACCCCGACTAATAATCGGATTTCCTTCAAATAAAGGTATTATCCAACTTCTCCCAACCTTATAAGCCCCTTTTACCCTACCTTGAGCAATTAAGTAACGCATTCTAGAGGTTGAGATGTTTAAAATTTCTGCGGCTTGGCTAGTGCTTACATACACGGCAAAAAAACTATTGCGATTAAAATTTAGTTTATCAGTTCTTGGGGTACATTTTTTCCGCTCGAAAATAGAACCGCGATCGCAATTAACATTTCTTCAATATTAGGTATCCTCAAACAGTATATTTAAATCGTGAGTTGAAAAAATATCATGGGATTTCTAGATACTAGTACAGCACGGCGTAAACAAGCCACCCATTTTAAATCAACACCCTTATCTCATAAGCTTTTTTAATTTTTAATTCCGCAACGCGGTACTAGTACTCCACCACATAAGTTGTCAGGGGTCATCGTAGTGCGAGCGTCCCGCTCGCTCGTTACATATTAAAAAAAAATTCCCGATCGGCTTACCACCAATCGGGAATTTAAGTTATTACGAAATTAGAACTAATGTTCTATCTCAAAACCTACTTCTTAGCAGCAGCTTCGCGTTCTTTCGCTTCCTTAATCACTTCATCAGCCACATTTCTAGGACATGGTGCATAGTGATCGAATTCCATTGAGAACTGACCACGACCGGAAGTCATGGTACGTAAATCGCCAATGTAACCAAACATCTCACTCAAAGGAGCTTCTGCTTTAATGCGAACTCCTGTAGCACCGGGGTCTTGAGATTTAATCATTCCACGACGACGGTTTAAGTCACCAATTACATCACCAACGTGAGCATCTGGAGTAAACACGTCTATCTTCATGATTGGCTCAAGCAATTGAGGACCCGCTTTTGGTAAGGTTTGACGATAGCCAGATTTCGCGGCAATTTCAAAGGCGATCGCGCTGGAGTCAACTGGGTGATAAGCACCGTCAGTTAAGGTAAATTTCACATCTACTAAGGGGAATCCAGCTAAAACACCTTTGTCAATACTGCTTTGAAAACCCTTTTGAACTGCGGGCCAAAATTCTCTGGGTACGCTACCACCAGTTACTTTTGACTGGAACTCGAAGCCTGTACCGGGTTCACCGGGTTCGATAATATATTCAATCTTACCGAATTGACCGGAACCACCGGATTGCTTTTTGTGGATGTAGGTGTCTTCGATGCGCTTAGTAATGGATTCGCGGTATGCTACCTGCGGTTTACCAACTTCCACTTCAACACCGTGAGTCCGTCTCAAGATATCAACTTTAATATCTAAGTGTAATTCTCCCATCCCCTTAATAATCATTTCACCGCTATCGGGATCGGTTTCAACTTGGAAGGAGGGGTCTTCTTGAACCATCTTGCTCAAAGCCATACCCAACTTCTCGGAGCTTCCTTTCTTCGCAGGTGCTACCGCAATGGAAATTACTGGGTCCGGGAATACCATAGGTTCAAGCGTTGCGGGATTTTTCGGGTCACACAAAGTATGTCCGGTTTGGACGTTCTTCATCCCAACGATCGCAATAATATCCCCAGCTTGAGCAGAGTCTCTTTCTTCGCGGGAATTAGCGTGCATTTCCACCAGACGGCTGATACGTTCACTTTTACCAGTGGCGGTATTCAGGACGGTATCGCCTTTTGATAGGGTACCCGAATATATTCGAGTAAAGGTCAAAGCACCAAAACGGTCATCCATGATTTTGAATGCTAACGCTCGCATTGGCGCTTCTGCATCAACTATGGCAAATTCACCAGTTTCATTACCTTCAAGATCAACTTCTGGCTGAGGTTTGACTTCTTTGGGGTTAGGTAGGTAATCAACAACAGCATCAAGTACTAACTGTACGCCTTTATTTTTAAAGGAAGAACCACAGTAAGTAGGGAAGAATGCTAAGTCTATAGTACCTTTATGGATACAGCGCTTCAGGTCTTCAATGGATATCTCTTCACCTTCAAGATATTTTTCCATCAACGCATCGTCTTGCTCTACCGCCATTTCAACCAACTTTTCGCGCCAAGCTTCGATATCTTCTTTCATCTCGGCGGGAGGTTCTTTAATTTCGTAATTCATTGGGTCGCCAGAATCATCCCACACCCAAGCTTTACGAGTCAGCAAATCGACAACCCCAACGAAATCATTTTCAGTCCCGATGGGCAGTACCATTACTAACGGTTTAGCAGCAAGTACATTTTCCACCTGCTTGACAACTCGGTAGAAATCTGCGCCTATGCGATCGAGCTTGTTGATATAAATAATCCGCGCAACTTCGGAGTCGTTAGCATAGCGCCAATTAGTTTCTGACTGCGGTTCCACACCACCAGAGCCACAAAAAACGCCGATTCCGCCATCAAGAACCTTCAAAGAACGATACACCTCGATAGTGAAATCAACGTGTCCGGGGGTGTCGATGATATTCAACTGGTGTTCGTTCCAGAAACAGGTTGTAGCAGCGGATTGAATCGTAATACCCCGCTCTTGCTCCTGCTCCATGAAGTCCGTTGTTGCTGCACCTTCATGAACCTCACCGATTTTGTGGATTTTACCAGTAAGTTTGAGAATTCTTTCAGTTGTGGTTGTTTTTCCTGCATCAACGTGGGCGAAGATGCCGATATTTCGATAACGAGTGAGGTCTTTCATATTTAACTATATAACTAGGTGCTAGAAACGGTTGGCGGCTACCCTTAAAATATTACTCAAAAGGGAATCGGCGATTTGCAGTCAGCAAGGGCTGAAAGACCGTCTCGGACATTTTAAGTCCAAATCATGCCGATGGCTAATATACCATTTGTTAAGTAATTATAAATTATTTCGATGTCAAGGTGAAACAGTTCTAAGTAGTGGTAGCCGAATTATCCACGGAGGAAACACGACTCGGTGAATTCTTTATTCAGTTACGTTCTAATGTGAAGAGTATTTTTGCTTATTTACTGACTGATATCCAAGCTATATTTTAGCGAAAATAGCGCGACTACAAACCTTACGATTTATATAAATATGAGTAATTGGGTACAAATTAAAGGAAAGATTAATAAAGGTTATGGTGTTGCATCGGGAAAAGGAGGAGATAAACGTTTTCCTAATGGAACTATTGAAATGCAAAAGCCTTTCTTTCACAAACAAGGACTTGATTTAGAACCGTATTTTTCGGGGACTTTGAATATTTCGATTTTTCCCCATCAATATTCAGTTAAGCAAGCTAAATACACGTTTAAAAATGTCAAATGGGCGGAAAATGAACCAGCGGAGGATTTTTCCTTTTTTGATTGTAGGATTCGACTCAAAAATGGTGAGTTGCAAACTGGACTAATTTATTATCCTCATCCGGAAACAAAGCCCGAACATTTTCAAGCTGCGGATATTCTAGAAATTATTACTTTTAAAATTGATGATTTAGAATATGATGAGGATGTGATTTTGGAAGTTGATAGTCAGCAGATTGAGATTAGTTGAAGGTTTTGTAAATTGTAGTAAATTGTAGGTTGTGTTAGACGCACGACAATATCCAACTATTAACGCATTATCTAACTTGCGTCGTAACCCAACATTCCAATATTTCATGTCAATTTTCTGTTAACAATGATTCATCAAAACTGGGGTAAACTAGTTTGCGAGCATTTCACGAATAAAAATCTAGAACTGCCAAACATTGGAGATTTTGTAAATGGTGAAGTTGTAGCTTGCGCTCCTTTTGGTATATGGCTCGATATACATTGTGGTGTACCTGCACTACTTGAAATAATTCAGCTAGATATACAAAATTTTAAGCCAGAAGATTATCCGGAATGGATGCCAAAAATTGGTGAAAAATTTGATGCAGTTGTAGTCGTAGTTAAGAATAAAGAAATATGATTAACTCAAAACTTTATATTTCAAAATAGTTGTAGGTTGGGTTAGACGCACGACAATATTTAATTATTGACGGATAATTTAATTTGCGTCGTAACCCAACACGCTTTTTGATTTGGAGAACTATTATGCCCAATAGTACTGTTAAACTTGGTTCCCAGTACGGAGATGCCTTTATGTCGATAGTGCGATCGCCCGTACATCATATGTTACAAAATTAAGGTGCTGTTAGCGCACTATTCCAAGCTGATTAAAATTGCCTAAACTAACGTTTATATTAGTTGTATTTGATTTTATATAAGACATTAAAATGTTGGGTTACGACGCAAAATTAATTTATTCGTTAATAATTATATATCTTCGTGCGTCTAACCCAACCTACATATGATTTAATCTGCATCTACTCCACGGATGATAAACTTGAATTACAAAATAATTCCAAAATATTATCAGCATTTTTTTATCGGAATAGTACTGGCGTTTTTACCCTTCATTCTTATAGATGGTTGGCTTCCCTACGCTTTGTTGAGTTAATTCCATTATTGCTCATTGGTGTGTGAAAGCAATGGTTAACGGATTATGTATCGTTATGCAGATGTTGGGTTACGACGCTTTAGGAAATTATTTGTTAATATTCAAATATTTTTGTGCGTCTAACCCAACCTACAATTAATTCTTTCTTAGTCTTATTTATAAGACTATGATTTGCAAACGTAGGTGGGTTCTTTATAAAAACGTAGAATTTTGTAAATAGTTTAATCTTGTAATAATGTCATATTATTACGGTGCGTTACGGCATTATCAAATATATAATCTCCATTTTCACATATTTGTGCCGTGACACACCCTACAAAAGACAAAAGATTAGTCTAAAAAATTTGCGGTACAAAAAGTTTTTAAATTTACAGTTTTAATCTCACGCAATTTTTATTTATGTAAATAGCTTTATGAAATCAACTTTCTATCTGGTTGACTGCAAAATAATCTTCTTTTTAATAAACAAAATAATTTATATTTAGGCTAAAAATAATCTATTTATTTTTCCAATCTCCACAAACTTTACTCTATCTAACTTTTACTTCCATTACCAAGTTCGGAGTAATCCCAAGAGTGCATTTGACGGAAAGGAAGACCCATTTTTTGGAAAACGTACTTCTCTTTAATACCAGCACCAACGATGTCTGGCTTAAGTCCTTTCACAAACTGCTCGAATTCGTAACCAGTTACGTCATCGTAAACGATGGTTCCGTTTTCAATATAGTTTGTAGTACGCTTATAGTCGTCACTGTGAGCGAACTCATAACCAGTGCTGACCAATTCCATTCCCAAGTCTTTGAATGCTGGTACAACGTGACGGGGACGTAAACCACCAACCATCAAAGCAACAGTCTTACCTTTTAGACGATGACCGTATTTTTCGAGGATTGCTTTGGTTGTAGGCTCGTACTTAGCAATAACCTTCTCAGCGTTTTCTTGGATTTTCTCGTCAAACTTAGCTGCGATCGCTCTTAAAGATTCAGCAATCTTGGTAGGTCCGAAGAAGTTGTATTCCATCCAGGGAATTTTGTTGTTGACTAATATTAGGTAAATCTGCGATGATAGCTAGTGCCTGTAGTTACTGATTTTTCGCCAACTGCGAACAATGCTCGTCAGAAACTGTTGGTTTTGTGTGGTTAATATTTAATACAAAAGTAAGGTAATGTCAAAAACTAACTTACATCAAAATTCCGAAGTTTTTGAGTCTTTCGAGCCTCCTCACACTACGGACGGTAGCTACAAAGGAACCATGAAGCAGATTGAAGCAACACGGGCTTATTTAAAAGAAAAGTTTGACGAAGAAGTTGTTAAAGTAAAAACTAGGCTAAAGGAAGCTAACATCAAAGTTGGAATTGTAGTTAAAAACGGTTCTATTCAATTACAAACAACGCTACCTTTAAAGCCAGGAGAGATTGATAAAAAAGGTACTGGTGTTAAGCAATATTCGATATCCTTGGGTATTCCAGCAAATTTCGATGGTTTAAAAACCGCTGAAGAAGAAGCATATGAATTAAGCAAACTTACAGCAAGAAAATGCTTTGAGTGGAACGATAAATATTTAGGAAAGAGAGCAAAAGCTGCTAAAGAACAAATAAAGACTATTGCTGAGATACTTCCTGAGTTTGAAAAAAAATATTTTCAAACTAGAAAACGCACGATGAAAAGTGAACACACTTTTCATTGTCATCAAGATTATCTGAAAAGAAATATTGGTTTAGATACTTTAGTTTGTAAAGATGAAATTTTACTGCGTTTAGATATATTAGAACCGAAAAGTAGCACTTTATATAATACAGTTAAAACGTTAAAAGTATTCCGAAAGATATTTGATTTAGATATCGATTTATCTGCTTATGCTGGTAAACCTATTGTTCAAGAAAGACATTTACCTGATGATGACAAAATTATTGCAGCTTATGATAAGTTTGCAGATTATGCTGCAACACGCAAGAGAACAATTAAAAAAGCTTATGTAAATAGCTGGAAACTTTGGCAGTGGTGCTATGGGATGTTAGCTACCTATGGTTTAAGACCACGAGAATTATTTGTAAATCCAGATATTGAACATTGGTTGAATACAAAAAATATTAATCATACTTGGAAAGTTGATAGCGAAACCAAAACTGGAAGTAGGGAGGTTTTACCCTTTTATCCGGAATGGTTAGAAAAGTTCGATTTAAAAAATATTGAATATCTGCAAATGTTAAAAGAGATTGTTGAAGATAAAAAAACATGGAGAGATATTAATACAGTTAGAATTAACTGCTCGTCTTGGTTTCGTCGAGTTAATGTAGGTTTTGACCCCTACGATTTGCGTCACGCTTGGGCAATTCGCGCTCATATGAACGGAATTCCGATCAAAGCTGCTGCGGATAATCTAGGTCATTCTGTAGAAATACATACAGAAATCTATCAAAAGTGGTTTTCCTTAGAAAATAGACGCAAAGTAATGACTTCTGCGTTAGAAAGTAAGGATTTAGTAAGAAATTTACAAAATGAAAATCAACGATTACAAGTAGAGATAGAAAAATTGCTACAAGAGAATCAAACATTGCGGATAAAATAAAACAATCAAATATTTGAAAATATTTAAGAATGTGTGTTACTGCGATAATTAATTTAGATTTGTAGTAATACACACTTTTATATAATTACTTCTGGTTTATGTAAACCGGACTTTTTTCCTATTCCCTAAAAAAAGCATTCAATTATTTTTACATAAGCACTTATTAGCTCCAAATATCGCATAATTAATCTAAAAAATTAAGTTAATTTATTGATTTACTCTACTTTTTTGTATTTTTATTGTTTTTATTTAATGAAAAAGTAAATCATCTTATATATTAGTTTTTAAAAACCCTTGCATATTAAACCTTTCAATAATCATCCCCTTATCCAGGGAATACCGTAAGCTTCTTCCATGTGACGGGAGATGTAGTTCATCGAACGGTAGCAATGAATCAAGTTCATTTTTACCTTGGGGGTCAACATCATTTCGTTGATTGTCCCGTCTCCAGACCACTGAGCAACTACACGCAAGCCGAGTTCTTCTAAGAGGATACGGCTAGACCAAGCGTCACCACCGATGTTGTAGTCACCGATGATTGCTACATCGTAAGGACCGGGTTCATAACCAAGGGTATTTTCCTTAGCAGCTTCGTCAGCTTTAGGGAAGATCCAGTCGCGAATTGCATCGTTAGCAATGTGGTGTCCTAAAGATTGAGATACACCCCGGAAACCTTCACAACGAACGGGAACAACTGGCTTACCGATTTCTTTAGATGACTTTCTAGCAACTGCTTCGATGTCATCTCCAATCAAACCGATGGGACATTCAGATTGAATTGAAACACCACGGTTGAGAGGGAACAATTCGTCGATTTCCTGAATCATTTTGGCGAGTTTTTTGTCACCACCAAAAACAATGTCTCTTTCTTGGAAGTCAGAAGTGAAGTGCATTGTACCGAAGGTATCAACACCTGTGGTACCAATGTAGTAGTTTCTTCTACCAGACCAAGACCAGTAACCGCAACCTACAGGACCGTGGCTGATGTGAATCATGTCCTTAATCGTGATATTCTTTAACTACAAAATATTATATATGGCAGTACTTTCACAAATTTTTGCAGCGATATAATCTAAATTTACCTTAAATTGTGTCTGCTTAAATTAAAAACATCAACTATTTTTATAGTTTTCATCTGGTTTAATTAAGCTTGGTTGATTCTAAACTTACCCTAAATAAAATTAAATCAAGTATTAGCAGCAAAAATTTTGATTGTATGAGACGTAAATCAACAATTTAAAGTTTGTTAAATGCATCATTAACTACAGTTTAATTGATTGATTATACTAAATTTTTCTAATTCCATTTTAAGCTGTTGATTCTCAGTTTTTAAATCTAAGACTTCAGCTTCTAACTCCTGATTTGATTTTTTATTAATGCTAGATATCATAACTTGCTTACGATTTTCTAGCGAGAACCATCGTTGATACACTCTCGTATGCATTTCTACCGAATGTCCTAAATTGTCTGCTGAAGCTTTAATTGGTAAACCTTGGATATGCGCTCTAATAGCACAAGCGTGTCTTAAATCGTAAGGTTCAAATGGTAAATTTAGAATCCGTCTAAACCAACGAGCATTAGTTTGAACTAAATGTGATAGCTCGTGAAAACTGTTTATCTGTGCTATTTTTAATTTTAGTAAATGAATAGCTTCTGTATTCTTCAATTCAAATAATTCTACCCATGCTGGGATAAAAGGCAAAACTTCCCTATAACCTGTTTTGTTTGATTTATGAACCTTCCAGGTATTATCAGTATTATCATCACTTAAATACCATTCTAAATCTGGTTGATTAAATACCTCACGAGGTCTTAAACCATATGTCGCAATTAATCCAAATACTAACCGATGTAATTGCCAAGAGTTTCTATAATCTTTTCTGACTTTTGTATTTTTACCTTTGATTTGGTATTTTTTAAAAGCTTCTATAATTTCGATATCTGAAGGTATATATCTATCATTGGGAACTACAGGTAACTTTAAATTTGTAAAATCTACTTCTATTCGATGAATTTTGCAAAAAACTCTAGCAACTCGAATTGCTTGGTCACGAGAACTAGGAGAAGTGATATTTTTAATAATTGTAATAATACCTTCACTCGTAACTGGTAAATCTAACTCAAAATACTGTTTGTATCGTTTATATAAATGCCAAAAACTGTGTTCGCTTTTAATTGTTCTCTTTCTAGTACTAAAATACTCATCCTCTAATGTTTCTAGTATCTGCTTGAAAGTCTTTACTTGTTTGCGATCGCCTTTTTGACCTAGATACTTCTCATTCCATTCAAAACATTTCCTTGCAATCAGTTTACCTAATTCGTTTGCTTCTTCTTCAGCGGTTTTTAAACCATGCAAATTTGCGGGAATACCTAAAGATATAAAGTATTGCTTGCGATTTCTGCCCGATTTCTCAATATCTCCAGGTTTTAAGGGAAGAGTCGCTCTTAACTGAAGGGTGTTTCCGACTTTCTTAATACTTACTTTACTTTTACTAGCTTTTAGTCTTGTATTTATATCTGTAAGCAGTTCTTCAATCTTTTTTTCCATATATTCCCGTGTTGCTTTGACTTGATTTTGCGTACCCATGTAGCTTCCATCGGTACTTGCTGGAACTTCAAAATCATTAAATAAATCCTCTTGATGCACCTGTCTCATCCTAAATATGCCCTAAAAAATAACTGCTTATAGCGAACATCTCAGCTAGTAAAGATTGCTCTCTATAAACAGTTTAGGGTATATTTACTTTAAAGATAAACCATATTTTTAATCGGACCCCAGACCACACCCTTGGAACCTGCATATGAACATCCACGAGAGGTCATTACCCCAGGAAGAGACTTGACGTTGGATTTAACACCACAATCACTCTTGCCTTCTTCATGAACGTTAAGGTGCTTAGCACGTCTTTTCTTCGCTTTCTCAGGATAAGCTTCTAAGACTTCCTCAACTAGCTGTTTTCTTTCTTCGACGGTGTTCTTTTTGTCTGCGGGTGACATAAACTTTCTGCCTTTTTTACTACTGGTAACTACTGGGGATTTCAGGACTCGTAATAGATTAAAGCCTTTTGTAGAAGGTAAAGGGTAAAACACTAGTTCTACCTTTACCTTTGCCGCGCTCTACATCATTTACTATTAGGTAGCAGGAACTTCTTCTGCTTTTTTACCAATGATGTCTGCGTGCTTGGTATCGTCATCTAAGATACCGAATTCAACAAGAAGTGCTTCTAATTCGTCCATTTCCAAAGGTGTAGGAATGGTAAGATTTTTGTTGTTGATGATTTTTTCAGCTAAGGTAGCGTACTCTTTAGCTTGCTTGCTGTCAGGTGCGTACTCGTTAACAGTCATACGACGCAATTCAGCGTGCTGTACAATGTTGTCGCGAGGTACGAAGTGAATCATTTGAGTGTTCAAACGTGCAGCCAAGGTTTCGATAAGATCGGTTTCTCTATCAACGTTACGGCTGTTACAAATCAAGCCACCCAAACGTACACCACCGGAATGAGCGTACTTAAGAACACCACGAGCGATGTTGTTAGCAGCATACATTGCCATCATCTCACCAGAGGTAACGATGTAGATTTCTTGCGCTTTACCTTCACGAATAGGCATAGCGAAACCGCCACTTTCCGCTATGTACCACTAAAAGTTTAATGGAGCATTTTTTTTAGGGAAGGCTTATATAACTCACGAGTAATTGTATAGACACTATTTTGCGTAATGCCAATCTTGAAGGATGTATGGGAGATATTTAACGTTTTCTTCAACTTGATCGCGCTAATATCATTCCCCGATACATATTCATCCCGCAGGTAAACGGATATTCCCCCGGTTTATCGGGAGTAAATTCCACCGCAGTCACTTGATTAAGAATTAAATCTTGAGCAATGTGAAAATCTGGAACTAACACTTTTTCCAAACAACTATTAGCATCTCGACGCAAAAAGTTGAGTCTCACCCTTTGTCCTGCTTCCACAACAACTTGACTCGGTTCGTAACCTCCATCTACAGTAATGGTAATTTCCTGTATATCCTTATTTCTATTAGCCTGAACCGCTTTAGATTTACTTAAAAGAAACCACCATAACTCCAACCCAATCAAACCGATACCACCCAAAGTAACCGCAATTTTTAACCCCAAAGGTTGCTCAATGCGTTGAAATTGGGCGTTTTCTTGAGAAACAGGCATTTCGACAGATTTTTGAGCCAAAGCCGTCCCTGAAGCAACGGATAGAAAAAATCCCACCCCAGCAAGACTTGTGAAAATCTTCTTCTTGTTAAACATAAATAAATTACCTCCTACATGAATTAACCTCAGCGAACCTTTGCGCTAACCTCCGCGCACCTTTGCGTTAAAAAAACACCTCTCCCCCTCATCCCTTCAACTTAAAATTACGTAACCGTAAAGCATTCGTCACCACCGAAACCGAACTAAAAGCCATCGCACCCCCCGCAATAATCGGGTTTAATAACCAGCCAAATATGGGAAACAAAATTCCCGCAGCGATGGGAATACCCAAAACGTTGTAGAAAAATGCAAAAAACAAATTCTGACGAATATTATTCATAGTCGCACGACTCAACTTAATTGCCGTGATAATCGATCGCAAATCTCCCGAAATTAAAGTGATGTCACTTGCTGCGATCGCCACATCTGTTCCGGTACCAATTGCCATTCCCACATCTGCTTGTGCTAAGGCTGGAGCATCGTTTATCCCATCTCCCACCATTGCCACAATTTTACCTTCTTTTTGCAAAGACTTGATAACTGCCGCTTTTTGATCTGGTCGAACTTCCGCAAATACCCGGTCAATACCAACTTCACTAGCGATCGCTTCTGCTGTGGGACGGTTATCTCCGGTCAACATTACTACTTCTAAACCTAACTTACGCATGACTCTTACTGCTTCAGTGGAGGTAGCTTTAAGAGTATCCGCAATTCCCATCAAACCTTCAACTTCCCCATCCACTGCAATCCAAATTACAGTTTGTCCCAGGGATTCCCAACTCTGTTTCTGCTCGGCAAACATATCGGTATTAATTCCTTCTTCCGATAGCCAGCGTTTTGTACCAACTTGCACAAATCTATCCGAAACATATCCTTGAACACCACTTCCAGCAACTGCTTCAAAATTATGAGGCTCCGTCAATTCAACACCTTGAGCCTCAGCATATCTAACTACAGCTTCCGCTAAAGGATGTTCGGAATTGCGCTCAAGTGCGGCTGCTAATCTAATCAACTTCAACTCATTTTGATTCGCAGTTCCACGTACTGTCACAAAGTTGGTAACGGTGGGTTTCCCTTCTGTCAACGTCCCCGTTTTATCCAAAACAATCGTCTGGATTTTATGAGCGAGTTCCAAACTTTCCGCGCCTTTAATCAAAATACCATTTTCAGCACCTTTACCCGTACCCACCATTACCGATGTCGGAGTTGCTAAACCCAAAGCACAGGGACAAGCGATAATCAAAACCCCCACAGTGGTAATTAAAGCAAGGCTAATATTACCCATGAAATTAAACCAAATGACAAAAGTAAAAATGGCGATCGCAATTACCACCGGGACAAACCACCCCGTCACCTGGTCTGCTAATCTTTGAATCGGAGCTTTACTTCCTTGCGCTTGTCTAACTAACTGCACAATTTGCGACAGTACGGTATCTTTTCCTACTCTTGTCGCCTTAAACTTAAAGCTACCAGTTTTATTAATTGTCGCGCCGATTACCTCATCACCGGGCTGCTTTTTGACGGCTACGCTTTCCCCCGTCACCATTGCTTCATCAATAGTGGAAGTACCTTCTACGACTTCTCCATCTACAGGTATTTTCTCACCCGGACGTACTAAAATTATGTCATCAAGCTCAACATCTTGAATCGGAACATCTACTTCCTTACCGTTGCGAATCACACGAGCATCCCTAGCCTGTAAACCAATTAACTTGCGAATTGCGTCACTAGTTTGTCCTTTAGCGCGATTCTCGAAAAGCTGTCCTAACAGAATCAAGGTAATTACAACGGCAGCAGTTTCATAATATACCTCCGGCATCAACCCTTGATTGATAAAGAAATCGGGAAATACGCTTGCAAACAGCGAATAGAAAAACGCCGCCGAAGTACCCAAGCAAATCAGGGTATCCATTGTGGCTCCGTGACGCTTCAACGCTTTCCAAGCCCCAACATAGAACCCGTAACCGCACCAAAACTGTACGGGTGCGGTTAGTGCTAACTGCAACCAGGGGTTATGCAACCATGCTGGGATGAAGGGTAAATTCAACCCGGTCATCATTGGTAATGAGCCAATAATTAGCAAAGCACTAATGACCCCTCCCACTATTAACTTACGAATCAAATCGCGGGATTCGGCTTTACGAGCAGCTTTATCCTCGTCATCTTCCCCAGTAATCATTTCCTGTTCTTGTAGGGGAGTAGCACTGTATCCAGCCGCATCAACTGCATCTTGAATCTGCTTTATATCAGTTTTTTGGGGATTGTATTTAACAGTAGCTTGTTCGGCACCGAAATTAACATTACATTCGCTAACTCCAGGAACCGAACTAATAGCTTCTTCGATGCTGTTAGCACAGGAAGCACAACTCATGCCTCTTAGTTTAAGGGTAGTGGTATCCATAATTAGTAAAGCGGAATCGCTTTTCGTACATTTTTATTGCAAGTAATTTACTCTTATAGATCGTATGCTAAACCCTCTAGTGGACTAGAGAGTCAAGTAGTAAAGTAAAAATATATTTTTTGAAATTAAAAGTAGATTACATATCAAGTAACGTTACAAATATTTAAGTACCAGCGACGGTAGGATTTTATTAATCATAAAAATAAATATAAATAAATATTGATTATAAGAATATATTGTAAAAGTTATCAATAGCATTTACATCTTTCTTCAGAGTTAAAAAAAATTTCTATCTTTAGATTTAAGACTATTTCATCCTGATTTCATATTTATGTGCGTTTACGCTTTTATAGAGAAGAAAGTGATTTATTTTAAATATAATTAATATTTTAAGAGTTGCTAGTTATTTAAAATTTTTCAGAGGAACATTCAACTTTTTAAATGCCTTGATTTTTTATGAATTAATTAAATAGCGATCGCAACGAATAAATTCTTTTTTTTAAAGTTAGTAATAAATAAGAGCAATCGCTTATATTCCAATAAAAAAATAGCTGGATTCAACAAATAAAATCCAGCCAATATTTACAAATTATTTACCAATCATTTAATGATTAGATATTATAGTTTTTCAACAGATGTAATAGTTTTTTCAAGCGACTGTAATTCTGGCAAAACCTCTTCTTTACTGGGTTTAGAAGCTTTGAGTTGTCCCTCAATTTTATCCATGCTTTCTTCGATCGCTTTGTAGTTTTCTGGAGACTTAGCTTTGATTCCATCTTCAACGGGTTTCCAGGAATCCTCAAATTTATCAAACTCGGTCTTAGCTTTGGCAAAATCACCAGCTTCTACAGCGCTTTTAGTGTTGTTAACAACGTTGAGTAAACCTTGACCTGTTTGCTCGGTAGATGTAGTAGCTGTTTGAGATGCAGGACTGACATCGGGTGACGTTTCAACAGCAGATTGTTCACCATTGCTGCATCCAGCTAAAGTCAGAAAGCTAATTGCAGTCACAATAAACGCAATTTTAGGGTTAAACATAAATAAACTCAAAATATCTACATCAAAATCATAGGACATTGAAAGTAAAAAACTCGGAAAGAGCTAATCCAATATTGTCTTCTTTCCGAATTCTTTACCTCTATCGTTGTAATATCGGATTTAGGTATTTGTATTACGAGCAATTTTTTTGAGATTAATTTCGGTTTATATGTGAAATATTTAATTGACAAACTTATTTTTATTAGATAGCTATCATGAAACGTGCTTTTCGTAAATATCACCGTGCGATCGCTCTGATTATATCCTTACCTGTAGCTTTAACTGTTATAACTGGAATGATTGTGACGATGGTTGGTGAATGGGGTATAAATATCGGATTAACTCGCGGTTTTCTGCTGAGTCTTCATACGGGAGAAATTTTTCATCTCCAGGGAATTTACCCGATTTTAAATGGATTGGGATTAATCGGACTGTTGGTGACGGGTTTAAGTATGTCGGGTTTGTTTGATAAAAAGAAGCAGAGAACCGATTAAATCAAAACAAGTACTATTTTTGATCTGCTTGCATTTGTAAAAGTGCTGGTACCGTTACAAAACTATATCCTTGGGCTTTAAGTTTACTAATAATCTGTGGTAAAGCTGCTACAGTTCGTAAACGACTTCCACCTCCATCATGCATCAATACGATACCACCAGGTTTTGCTTGCTTCATTACCCGATTTATGATTCCTGGAACAGAAAGATGACTGTAGTCAGTTGAGTCATCCGACCACATAATAACTGTATAGTTATGCTTTTTCGCATAATCAACTACACCATTGGTCATTATTCCTCCTGGTGGTCTAAATATATTAGTCTTTATACCAGTTACTTTATAGATTAGGTCTGCGGTAGTTTCGATTTCCTGACCCGCAACTTTTTGGTTCATTTTATGATAATAATGATGCCAGGTATGATTGCCAATTGCGTGTCCTTCTGCTACAACTCGCTTTCCTGGTGCGGGGAAATTCTTCAATGAATTCCCTAGCATAAAGAATGTTGCTTTAATATTATTTTGTTTGAGAATATCTAAAATTTTATCTGTATTTTTATTCCAAGGTCCATCATCAAAAGTTAAAGCAATAACTTTCTTGTTTTTATCTAGTTTACCTGCTTTAAAAACTGCACCTTGGAACTGCTTTGGAATACTATAAACTAAACCTTGTGCTTGTGCTTGTGCTTCCCAACTATCTAACATTGCCAGCTTTAGTTTTTCTACAGATTCTTGTGCATTCGTTTTAGCATTTTCTTGTTGTGCAAAATTCTTGTCATTCGCAGATGCAAATGATATTGATGATACAACAACTGCGGATACAATCATTAAGAAAAACCAGAATCTTGGCTTCCGCAAGAAAGAGACATTGTTTCTCATATCTAATCCTTAGTAATAAATATAGTTTGTGTTGTCGATTTAGCTGGATAAATTACCAAAAAATATAATTAAAATTAGCTACGTAAACTATAGTCTCACAAGGTAAAGAAGTCGGAAAGAGAATATTGTTCCTTTAAGTTAATCAGTAACAGTTGGTAGAGTGACCTGAAAAGAACTCCCAATACCAAGTTGACTGCTTACAGTAATTTCTCCTCCGTGGTTACTTGCAATTGTTTGAGCAATAGCTAATCCTAAACCCAAACCACCCGAACGTCTACTTCTAGCTTTATCTGCTCTCCAAAAACGGTTGAAAATTAAGGGAATATCTTCAGGAGTAATACCAATTCCTGTATCTTGAATATCTACAACAACAAAGTTCTCGTAGTTTAGCAAAGAAACACTTACACTTCCACCAGGAGATGTATATTGCAAAGCATTTTCTAATAAGTTAGAAAACAAGCGTTTTAATCCAGCGACATCACCCTTAACAAATACTTCTGAGTTAATTTCCGCTTTCAGGTTGATTCCCTTGATTTCAGCTTGCGATCGCAATAATTCGACTAAATCTTCCAACAATTCATCTAGGGGAATTAATACCCACTCATCAGTATTTGTTGGTAATCGATCTGTTCGAGCTAGTAAAAGCAAATCTTCAACTAAACGAGTCATTTGATTCGTCCCAGATGCAATTGAGTGAAGTTTTTTAACATCCGCAGGGTGAATTCTTTTTGGATGACTGATCATGACATCAACTGAGGTTTTAATTGCAGTTAAGGGACTACGTAACTCATGAGAAGCATCTGCGGTAAATTGTTTTAATTTTTCAAAGCTTTGTTCAACTGGTTTTAAAGATTGTTTTGTTAAGTACCAGCTACCTATACCACCAAGAATCAAAGCGATTATCCCACCGCAACTTAATCCCCAAAGTAATCGATTCAATTCTGCTTCTAAATCTTGAATTGATTTGCTTACCCGAATATATCCTTGAACCTTTTTCTTACTTTGATCCGCATAAATTGTCACGGTGATACTGCGAAGTTTTCCATATTGTTGAGTGTGATAATCAAGTCGTAAAGGTGTAATCGGAACATGACTACCAGCTTGACCTAATAGTAAACCTTTGGTATCAAACCATTCTACACCCTGACGATTTTCACGTAAATCCTGCCAAGGAATATCTAAATCACCATCATTATCTAAAATGCGAGGAGTCTTACTATTAATTAATTTATTATTTGTTTTAATTTGTTCTAAACTATGAGCCGCTGCATCAGCTAAATTTAACATTTGCTGGTCTAACTGGTAATATAAGTTATAGGCAATAAATCGATAAACTGCGAAAGTCGATATACTAAAAATGCCCAAGATTACACTTAAACAAGAAAATAATAACCTTCTCCGTAAAGCTTGAAACATACATTATAATAATGCCGAGATAATTAAAAAAAATTTTTACTAAACTTCCCATTACCAATTCCCCATTCCCAATTCCCCATTCCCAATTCCCAATTCCCAATTCTCTTAAATACTTTGTTTCAAATGATATCCTAACCCATAAACTGTTTCAATAAAATCAGCAGATGCTCCAGCTAATTTTAACTTTTGTCGCAAACTTCTAATATGAACTTTCACCGTTTCTTCTCCTGGTGGTTCTTCAAAAGACCATAACACTTCCAAAATTTGGTTGCGGTTAAATGTCCGATGACTATGACGTAAAAATAATTCTAAAATTCGATATTCTGTAGGTGTTAAGTGTAGATTTTTTTCCTGATAAGTCACCTCACAATTATTAGGATTTAGACGCAAATTTTCCCATTCTAATATAGGAGGCAATATTGTATTTACTCGTCTAAGTAAAGCACGAATGCGAGCCATTAATTCTTGCAAATCAAAAGGTTTTACTACATAATCATCGGCTCCCGCATCTAATCCAATAACTTTATCAGTACTGGTATCTTTTGCGGTTAACATCAAAATCGGCATAGAATAACTTTTTTGCCGCAGTTGACGACACAGCGTTACACCGTCCACCTTGGGTAACATCAAATCTAGCACCACTAATTCATAAGCAAAAGCTTCAGCAAAATCCCACCCTTGTTGACCATCGTAAGCAACATCAACAACGTAATTCTTATCCCTGAGCGCTTCTGCTAGTGCTTCCGCAATGCGATCGTCATCCTCTACTAATAGAATCTTCACTGATTTTTATTGAGATTTTCTAAACCTTTTAAACTATAATTCAAGTCTCCCCAATACACCTGATGAATGAACATTTGTTCAAACTTGGCTATAATGATTATCAGTATCACTATTTCTTTCTAAATCGCTAAATAGCGAAAAATAGAGTTTTTTTGTCGTAGATATGCCTAAACCAACTAAATCGAAGCAGCCTTTATTAAATCTTGATTCACCTAGCTGCGATTCTCGTGAAGTTCACCTAGATAGCGTCCGTCAGGTTCAGCCAGAAATTATACCCACAGAAAAAGCCCAGCGGATGGCTGATTTTTTTGGAACCCTTGCAGATCCACACCGATTACGTCTACTTTCGGCTTTAGCAAAACAGGAGTTATGTGTTTGCGATTTAGCCGCATCTGTAAAGATGAGTGAATCCGCAGTTTCCCATCAACTCAGAATTTTGCGTACTATGCGTTTGGTTAAATATCGTCGTGAAGGACGCAATGTTTATTATAGTTTGGCGGATAATCACGTTATTAATATCTACCACGAAGTCGCTACCCACATCGATGAACCGCAAGTTTAGCTGGAGTTGATTAAAATTATTCGGTAAACCTTGAACAAATAACTTAATCTTCAATAATATATGAATAGTTATTCAGTTGTAGAATAGTTCATATATATTGAGGTAATAAATAATGGCATCACATTCTGGTTGTTGTGCTTCGGATAATGAACATGATGAGCATAATCACGGTCATAGTCATGGTGAATTCAGCCTGAAGCGCGAAATTACCCCTGTTGCGGTGTCGATGATTTTATTTGTGTTGGGATTAATTTTCTATGAACCTTTGCACAACACTCCTTTTTCTATCGGTGAGTATTTAGTTTTCATCCCAGCTTATCTGGTGAGTGGTTGGAGGGTGTTAACTACAGCCGGACGTAATATCTTGCGTGGTAAAATATTTGACGAAAACTTCTTGATGACGATCGCCACATTAGGAGCGATTGCGATTCACCAAATTCCTGAAGCTGTAGCGGTGATGCTGTTTTTCCAAGTCGGGGAGTTATTTCAGGACTTTTCAGTAAGTCGCTCTCGCAGATCGATCAAATCGCTATTAGAAATACGTCCAGACTCAGCTAATTTGAAAATTAATGGTGAAGTTAAACAAGTTTCCCCCGAAAGCGTCCAAGTTGGGGATGTAATTGTAGTCAAACCGGGTGAGAAAATTCCTTTGGACGGTGAAATTATTGATGGTACATCTCAAATAGACACCTCTGCTTTAACGGGTGAATCCGTACCGCGAACCGTTGAAATCGGGAAAACTGTGTTAGCAGGAACAATAAATAAATCAGGAGTTTTAACCGTAAAAGTCACCAAGTTATTTGCAGAATCTTCAATTTCTAAAATTCTGCATTTAGTAGAAAATGCCAGCAGTAAAAAAGCTCCTACGGAAAAATTTATTACCCGCTTTGCTAAGTATTACACCCCTGTAGTAGTTTTCTTATCTTTAGCAGTAGCTATATTACCGCCATTATTTATACCTGGTGCAACTTCCGCACAGTGGGTTTATCGTGCCTTGGTTTTGCTGGTAATTTCTTGCCCCTGTGGATTAGTTATAAGTATTCCTTTGGGTTATTTCGGCGGAGTTGGTGGTGCTGCGAAAAGAGGTATACTAGTTAAAGGATCGACATTTCTCGATACTCTTACCGCCGTTGAAACCGTTGTATTTGATAAAACTGGAACTTTGACTCAAGGGGTTTTTCAGGTAAATCAAATTGTTCCTAAAAACGGCTTTAGTAAGACAGATTTACTGACAATTGCGGCAAAACTAGAATCTCAATCTAACCATCCGATCGCGAAATCAATTGTATCCGCATTCGGTGATGTTGATACATCAGATATAACAGATTATCAGGAAATTCCCGGACATGGAGTCCGAGGAAAAATTGGTAATCAAATCGCGATCGCAGGTAATGACCGTTTGCTGCATCGAGAGAATATTGCACATGATGTATGCTCGGCTGAGGGTACGGTAGTTCATGTTGCGGTGGATGGGGTTTATGCAGGCAGAATTATTATTGCCGATCGCTTAAAAGATGATGCAGTAGAAGCGATTCACAAGTTAAAACAAATTGGTGTCAAGCAAATCGTGATGCTGACGGGAGATAATATGGCGATCGCTCAAAATATTGCTCAACAACTGCATATAGATTATTATTTTGCAGAGTTATTACCCGAAGAGAAAGTTGAAGCAATCGAAAAGTACCTGCGTCAATCTGGAAACAAGAAAGTTGTATTTGTTGGAGACGGAATTAACGACGCACCCGTAATTGCGAGGGCTGATGTAGGTATAGCAATGGGAGCCTTGGGTTCAGATGCAGCAATTGAGACAGCCGATGTGGTGCTGATGACAGATGGTCTTTCTAAGGTAGCTGAAGCAATTCAGGTGAGTAAAAAAACTCATAAAATTGTTTGGCAAAATATCATTTTGGCAATGATCATTAAGGGTTTATTTATTGTGTTGGGTATCTTTGGTGTAGCAAGCTTGTGGGAAGCTGTGTTTGCAGATGTTGGTGTAGCGCTGCTGGCAATTTTGAATGCAGGTAGGGTTTTGAGAGCAGATTAAAAAGTTCAAAAATTTAGATTACTCCTATACCTCTGTAAAATTACTTATCTCTCTTTACTTCTTTCCTCCGCGCAAGGTTTTTTTCTTGGTAATCTTCTCGCAGGAAGGGAGTAATTTATTGGATTATAAAAAGGAAATGTTGGGAAAAACTATTGACCCAGATGCTCAAATAGAATTTTAATTCCTAACAAAATTAAGACTAAACCACCAATTACTTCAATTCTATTCTTAAAGAAATCACCAAAACTATGCCCAACATAAACCGAAATAAAGCAAATGCCAAATGTAATTAAACCGACTAAACCCGCTGCTGATAGAATTGAAGTTTTTAACACCGATAAGCTAATACCTACAGCCAATGCATCAATACTAGTAGCAATAGCTAATCCTAAAAGATGGTAAGAATCAAGAGGATTAAAAGTTTTATCCTTTTCGACCTGCATCGATTCATAAATGAGTTTGCCACCCAAAAAAGACAACAGACCAAAAGCAATCCAATGGTCTATTTGCGACAGCACTTCTCTAAAACTAAGTCCAATTAACCAGCCACTAAAAAGCATTAATCCTTGGAAAATACCAAAAAACAAGGCTATTTTTAAAGCTTTATTGATTTTAATATGTTTAATCGCCATCCCACTACTAAGAGAAACAGCACAAGCATCAGCAGCCAAGCCTAATCCCATTAAAACCGTTTCCATAATTTATTAAAAATAAAAAATAAACAACTAGATATTTAACTATAACCTGTTTTAAATATGATTGATTATCATAGTTTTATCATTTTATATTCACATATTTTTCATATTTGTGTCATCTTAGTTATTTTTTAACTGCATCATGTTTCGGCAATTTAACTGAACGAATAATAATCGCTTTTAATATATATTAGTAATTTTTATATAGTCAGCCCTAATTATTAAAAAATACCAAGTAGGTCTGCCCAAGCAAAGTTCTGATTTCTTGGACACAAAATTCTGTTCTCCCTCTGCTCCCTATTCTTTTTTAAATATATATGTACTACAATATATTTAAAAGCTAAAATAATCGTTTTAAATCTAACTATATATGCACAGTAGCAGCAGAAACTCTCAATCCCAGGGTACTATTTACAGACATGGCGACGTTCTGCTGAGTGCGATCGCAATTTTACCATCGGGAGTCCAAAAACGTACAGGTGTTACTTTGGCGAGCGGTGAAGTCACGGGACACAGCCATCGTATTCAGCAACAAGATGCCGTCCAGCTATGGGTACGCGGTAACGAGCTTTTTTTGGAAGTGAAAGAAGCTGCTAGATTAATTCATGAAGAGCATCGAGCGATCGAATTGCCTCAAGGTGTTTACCGGGTTTGGAAGCAACGCGAATATCGTCCCGACGCTTATGTGGAGGTAGAAGATTAATGCGAACTATGATGTCAAATGGGCGCGTACCGAGAAGATCGGTCAAGCAGTTAGCGAGTGAAAGTAACGAACCCGTAGCTCCCGAACGCGCTCGAAAACTGATCCTCGAACATCGTGCTTGGGATGGTATGCGGGTTAATGGTCATTTAGATTTAAGCGGTGCGTCGCAGCTTTACAATTTACCGGAAAACCTGACCTGTGAGACTCTTGATATCAGTGATTGTGCGAACTTAACTAATCTTCCTCAAGGTCTTCATGTTACCCACTGGATTGAATTAGCTGAAAGCGGGATTAGGGGTTTGGGAGCGGGACATGGGTTTGTGTTGCGCTTTCGGGGTGTGCGGGTGAATGACCGTATTGCCTTTGAGTCGGATTCTATCACGGGACAGGATATTCTGAATGTAGAAAATATCGAATTGCGTCGCGTACTAATTGAGCGTTTGGGGTACGAGACATTTTTGCAGCAAGTAGGAGGATTGATACGCGATCGCGATCAAGATGCGGGGGGAGAACGTCAACTTGTCTACATTCCTTTTGAAGATGATGAAGCTCTGATGATTTTGAAGGTGATTTGTCCATCTACAGGACATACTCATGTATTGCGGGTTCCTCCTTATATGCGGAGTTGTCATCAAGCAGCTGCTTGGGTGGCTGGGTTTAATAATCCGGATGATTATCATCCTTTGATTGAAGCTTGATTTATTAATTACTCTTTTCCCGGCAAAAGATTACTGATAAAAAAAAACCTTACTAGACACGGAGAGCGCAAAGGAAAGAGATCGAGAGAAATTGCTTTGACGATTTCATACTGTTGGAGACGTAGCAGTGCTACGTCTCTACAAAATCAATTGGTGGTCACAGGTTGCACAAAACGCTTGATTTCACCACAAGCGATGTAAGATTTGCCATCAGGGGCTGTTTTTATTTCGTCAACAACGTAAAGCATTCCTTCTTCACGAACTGAGCGAGGAAAACGCATATTCCAATCGGGTTCATATCCATCAGAAACCACCCTAGCACGTAACTTTTTACCGTCTTGAATGCACTGAACGAGAACTCCATTATTTGCACTGTCGGTGGTCGGAAGGTCAGCAGCGGTATCAGGTGCTTTGGAGGCTTTACCATTACTAACTGACTTCGATCTGGTGGGAGCAACAAAATTATCGGCTTCACCGGGTTTAGCAAAGCGGTTTATTTTACCACGGATGCGGTAGAAACTACCATTAGATGAAAGTTCTAATCCTTCAACAATATAGCTCGCTCCTTCAGCACGAATTGAGCGGGGAAATTGAATATTTTTAGTTGAATCATAACCATCTGATTTGACTTTTACTCGCAGTTTACCTGCTTCGCGGACGCAGTATAGTTCAACACCAGAACCGGCTTCAGTGACTGTGGGCATGGCGTATACTTCGGCACCAGCAGTTACACCACGACCAACTAAATCGCTACGGTTGCGGGTCATTGCTTGATAAGTCTGGTCTCGCAATTCTTTACGTCCGGCATTTCCTAAAGCTTTTTGAGCAATCTGCTGGGCAAAATATTCGAGTTGGTCTATCTCTTCAGCAATTTCAAAATTCTCGTTTAAGCCTTTATTTCGCAAGTTTTCGACGAGCGATCGCAGAGCTTGTTCGGCTTGGGTATGTTTACCATGCTCTGCTAAATCGAGAGCAGTTTCTTTGACTTTAGCAATAGTTAAGCGGCTCAAGTCAAGCATGACATCACTTGAAGAAGCAAAAGCCGATTCCTCCACCGTACCAACTTTCGCGATCGCGTCTAATGTACCTGAAACGCTTTGAATCACGTCATTTTGCACCACATCAGCAGTGTAATGCAGCTTCATTATGGGTAAGTCACCTATTGGAGCAGAAGCAATATCGAGACTCAAGCCTAAAAGCTTGTCTTCACCTTCGTAAAGTTCCCCCAAGCTAATCACAGTTTGACCGCTATTATTGCGATCGACTTTAGCAAGACTTAAGGTATCAACCAGATTTACACCATCAGCTAACTCTAATGTGACTGTAAGATTTTGACCTACAACTGCTCTGAGACTATCTAACTCAATGCTAAAAACTTCACTTGCTTCGTCAATACTTTGAATAAAATAAAAGTTGCCATTAGCAGCTCTTGCCATTCCAATTAATAAATCTTCATTAAAACCTTGACCAAAACCTAATGTAGTTGTATTGATACCTTCTTCAGCCTTTTGTCCTGCTGTTGTCGTCAGTATTTTGGGGTCTTGAATACCCATATTTGCATGACCATCGGTCAGGAGAAGAACGCGGTTAATTTTTTGGGTATCGAGTTGATTTTTGACATATTCGCAACCTTTGAGCCATCCACCAGATAAATTAGTAATACCTCCGGCTCTAACTCTGCCGATCGCTTTTTTTAATGCAGACTTATCATTTACGGGCTGGGGTGCGATGACGGTATCCACGCGATCGTCGTAAACAACTACTGAAAGAACATCATTTTTTTCGAGTTGATCTACTACAGATTCAGCAGCTTTAAGTGCATGATGTAAGGGGGAACCTGCCATAGAACCCGAACGGTCAATTACCAAGGAAAGATTGAGGTTACGTCGGGGAGATTCAGATGCTTCAGTAGCACGAAAGCGCAGCAACAGGTTAACGTTTAGTGAGTTTCCTGCGGGTAGGATAGCTGGGTCAAATTCGTAACTTATGTTTATCATGACGGTAACTTATTTTAACTATTAATAAATCTCCTATTTAGGGTACCCAAAGTTTTCATAGAATCTATCTATCGTTTATCAGTGTTTATACGTAAAAAGTGCTAAGTTCTCTTACATAACAGTAAGACCTAAATTATTTGTTAATATTTAAATTATTTACAACTCAATAAATATCTTTATCTATTTCTTTAAGTAATATATATACCAATACCCATCCTAAAATAATCGGAAATATAACAATTAAAGTACGGGGGTCTGACAGTAAAATTTCCATAGTTATGACATGATTTTTACATTGAATGAATTTATGCTATAAGATTTAATTTATAATATAATAAGGCAAAATAAATTGATTAAGCATTATCTAAATATTTTATCAAAAAACTATCTATAAAAATTATTTTTGTTCAAAAAGAGATACTTTTAGGAGTTACGCAACTGGCACATTTTTTCTTGTAGGGTGTGTGACTAGGC
>NZ_JAYGHM010000021.1:79950-90193 GCF_034931125.1 Rivularia sp. UHCC 0363
GTGTGTGACACTTTGAGTGATTTTGAACGAAACAATATTGTTTGTGGTGTCACGCACCAACTAGTTATTGTGACAATAATGACGCTACCGCGTCACGCTCCGCTAACGTAAGTCCTGACTTTTAATACCTATCTTTATACATGGCTAATGTTTAAATATAGCTAATTGCAGTAATTCCTCAAACAAAGCATCACCAAAACTCATCAACCGCAGTGAAGGTGTTTCGTCAAAGATATGTGGATAAAAGGTAATATTATATATGTTGCCTTGATAGGTTAACTGCCAAGTTTTTTGTTGACTGGGGGTAAAAATGACATGGCAATTTTTTAGAGTTACCGAAGTAGTAAATAACTGTTCGATATTTTGTGGTGTGAAGGGTGAAGGAGCAATCGGTTTTTGAATTTCTGCTAAGTCTGCATCCATGTCCATTGTAATCATTTCTTCAATGGCAATTCGGGAGGGAGGGGTATCTATTAGTGAATCGAATTGCGACATCAAAACGTCTTCTTCTTCTGGATCTGCACTCATGACTGCTTGTTCGATGAAGGTGGGTACTTGAGCTAAAATTGGTTGCAGATTGCCGACAACTGTCGCAAAAGCGTTAATGCGATCGCGCAATTTTCGGTAAACTTTTGCTTCTACCGTGCCGTCATAGTAAAAATTGTGAATCCTTACGGTAGAATATCTTTGTCCGATCCGATCAATTCTACCGATACGTTGTTCGACTCGCATGGGATTCCACGGCATATCATAATTAATTAATACACCGCAATTTTGTAAGTTTAAGCCTTCGGAAGCGGATTCGGTACATAAAAGAATTTTGATTTCGTTGTCACGAAAGCGTTTTTTGATTTCTTCTTTAGGAACAATCCACCATTTTCCTTCAAAGTATAATTCCCCACCTCTACCGGAATAACAAGCTATTTGACTACCATAGGATTGCTGCAAAGTTGATCGCAAATAGTCCATTGTGTCGGTGTATTGGGTAAATGCGATCGCGCTTTCACGAGCTAAAAGTTCTTGACGAAGGATTTTGATAAATTGGGAAAGTTTGGTGTCTTCCCCGGTATTGTCAAATTGACGTAATAAATCTTCAAGATACTGGATTTCTTGAGGATCTACTGGTTCAAAGTAGGATTCTAACCCGGTAATTACTGCGTCGTCTGCATCGTCTAAGTCTGCTAAATCATCATTACTTAAAATGCTTCCCTGCTGGGTTAATAAGAAATCCAAACGGCGTTGCAGAGATGATTTAATTGCGTAAAATGAACTAGTTAAGCGTTTGCGGTATAGAGTCATCAAGAAACCCAAACAGGAACGCTGGTCGATTTGAGCTAATCTGTAAAAATGGCGCACGTAATCGCTAACTGCTTGGTACAGGGGAATTTCTCGTTGTGGTTCAAGGGCGATCGCATTGTCGTATACTTCTCTTATAGGAATATCTTTTTCTAACAATCCCCTTTGATAATATTGTCTCAAGGTGTCGCGAGTATGGCGAAACATTAAATCTTTGAGCGGGGTATTTGCGGTTAGATACTGACAAGAAGCGGCGAGCAAGTCTTGATCTGCTAATATTTTTTTATGGTTGACGATTTTTTTACCGCTTTGCCAAGTGTCTTGGATTTTGTAAGCGAGAATTCGGTCTTTTTGATGTAAGAATTGTTGTAATCTTGAACTTGCTTCCCCCCCACGTTGGAAATAATCGCTACACATAAGCTGCCAAAAGTCAAGGGTTTCTGCTTTAGGATTTTGCTGTAGGGATTCAAAATAATTACAGAAATTATCGCCATAACTCCAATGACCTTGCAATCCCAACAGGTATAATAAATCAAAGATTTCGATCGCATCAATTTGCATCGGAGTTGCAGAAAGCAGAATCAAAGACTTAGTTTTCTCCTTCAACCGTGTCATTAATTGTAACAAGCGGTTTGGGGTTTCCTTGCGGTTTTGGGGGCTTTTACGACGAGCGTGGTGTGCTTCATCCAAGATTACCAAATCCCAAGGTTCAGCTTCGAGAAGTTCGAGCATTCTTTCCTTTCTTCTGACCAAATGAGAAGAAGAGAGGATTAAATCGTGAGAATTCCAAGGATTTAACCTCACCCCTAACCCCTCTCCTTGTTGTAACCTCACCCCTAACCCCTCTCCTTGTAAAAGGAGAGGGGAATGATTCTTCTCCCCATTCTTTTGTGAGAGAGGGGGTTGAGGAATTAGGTTCGTAAATTCATTTTGAGCATAACTCCAGAAATGCAGATTAAACTTTTCTCGTAATTCTTCAAGCCATTGTGGTTGAACGCTAGCAGGTGCGAGAATAAGTACGCGCTTGACCTTTTTAGCTAATAGTAAATATTTGAGAATTAAACCCGTTTCAATAGTCTTTCCCAAACCAACTTCATCAGCGATGAGAAAACTTTGAGGAAACATTTCTGCAACCCGACGGAGAATTTTAATTTGGTGAACCCAAGGTTTTATCGGAATAGATTTTAAACAAAAATCCAAACAACCTGGATCTATATGAATATTAGCTAATTGATTAAACTTAACTAACTCATCTTCACTAACTATTAATACCTCATTACTTCTTTCCTCAGCGCTCTCTGCGTCTCTCTCTTGAAAAGTTGCTCCACTTGGGGAGACCCCAAGACCGCACTTTTCGCTGCGGTTTTTTAATCCATCATCTTCAAAAGAATCAAGAATTCGAGTATCAAATTCTATTTTCGCATCCCATATAGGTTTGCGATCGGGAGTATATTGCAAAAGCTTTCTTTGTACAGCTTCCGGAACATCAAATACCCGGACATTCGGTGAAACATCGTACCAAAGTTGTTCAAACCGAGAAACTTCTTCCTCAACGCGATCGCGTTCCCTTCCACCTTCCCAAGAACAATAAACGTGGAAAGATTCGACATTTTTTGACCAACCGCTAATAGATTCGTTATTTGAACCGCTAAAAGCTAAAGTATCACCATTCTTATCATTGAAAATACCAACTTTTTCATGAAAAATATGTTGTGGATCTAATTGTTTTTCGCTAGATTCAGGAATACCATCCTTAAGAGGAATAGCAATTTTGATATCAAGATAATTATTTGCAACTAACCAACTGAGGATTTCAAAATGCTTGAGTTGAGCAAAGTTTTCGGGTGGTTTCAATTCTGCATCTAAACGAGTCAATAAAGTATCTCGTAGCGTATAACCTTCTTGAATTGCTGATAAATCTTGCTGGCTGAATTGACAACCCATAATTAAGCGGATTTGTCCTTCTTGGTGTAGCATTGCTCCTAATCCGCGAGCTACTTTACTGAGGATAGCGCTGCTAAAAAAGCCGGATTTTCGGTCATATTTAATTGCACATTCTAAAGCTGGAATATAAAAATCGGCGATGGTGTTATCAGTGTTGCTAGAGTAGCTGATTTTCCAGGGATAATCGCGTAATAATTTTGGCATATAATACGGTAATTCATATCATTAAAGCGGCTGACACTAACGAGGTCGATTTTCTCGTCCGTGGTAGATACGCAAAATAATCACATCATCTTCAAGGATAACGTAATGAATTATGTAACCGTATTTACCAAAAGTTACTAAAAGTTTCCGTAAGCCTGCTACTTCATCTACTATGGCACCTCGACGAGGATTCTCCTGTAAACTTTCACCAGAAGAAACAATTGCCTGTATTGCGCGTGCTGCTGCATCAGGGTTATTAAGTTTGATAAAATCATAATGGCGATTTAAATCATCTGTCGCGTTTTGAGTCCAAATTATTTGGGACATTAGCGTTCTTCGTCAGTTCCTAAACTATCAGCCCATTCACGTACAATATTATGTGCTATTCCGGAACCTTGACGACGATAATCTTCCAGAGCTAATTTACTTTGTTGAATCATTTCAGCTTCGGTAAGGGGTTGAAAATTTAATGCTGAATCTATTTCACCGTATTCCACAGCTTGAGTCGGTTGATTTGTAAGCAACTGCTCAAAATCTTCTAAGTTTTCGGATGAACTCGTTAACCATGTTAAAAGAATTGTTTTTACTTGTTCTGGTGGTAATGGTTCAAGATGCTCTAATATTTGCTGTTTAATATTGCTTGCTGTCATAATTTTTAAGTTTTGTAGTAGGTTTACTTACTTGTCTCATTTTAACTAATTATCAAAAGAATCTATATTTCTCCCTCGACAAGAATGACGCTCTCGATCAATTTCTTCATAAATTTCGATTAAATCGGGTTGATCTTTCCAAGCACCAAATAATTTATTAAGTTTTGCTAGTCTTTCCTCATCTGTTAAGGATTGCTTGTTTTGAATATTTGGCTCTGAATAAATTTTCAAATCGATAATAATTTCTGTACCGTCAGGAATATTGTTGACTTGTTCTAATAACTCAATATTTTGACCGCGTTTTATTCCTCTAACTTTCATTTTTTTTGATAATTGGTTCTATTTTACTATTTAATTGTAGGGTGTGTGAAGCTTGAATAAATTTCCTTTGAACGCAGAGGAGCGCAAAGGTTAACGGGAAGGAACGCTGAGTTTTTATTGCAATATGTTTTTTAATTTAAGACGTAAAATATTATTAAAATTGCTGATGGTGCGTGACGCTGTAATTTAATATTATTACTACGTTCAAATTTTCTCTAAACTACACACCCTACATCAAAAGTCATAATTATTCCTCTTCTGGAAGTGCTTTAAAGATACCCGGCGGTTGAAACCGCTACTACACAAGCGAAGTCCAGATGGTGCGTGGACTAAAAAAAACAACCCGCGAAGGCGGGTTTTGCCTGTGTAGCCGCGACTTCTAGTCGCCAGGTATCCTCGCCGCTCACTATAAATCTAACTCCAACTGTCCCCCTTGATTCAATTCTAATTCCTGCTGTACGTAGGATACTTTAGCTTTAATTTCATCCATTGATAACCACAATTCTTGCAAAACTTTTTCTTCGGGAATGCGTTTCTTTTCGTCTCTAATTTGCGGGATAACTTTCAAAGCAACTTCAAATGTCCGCATGAATAAATCGTTGCTGACTAATCCCGTATTTTTCAAAAATCTGCGGATGGGTTCGATGTTTTCTTCTTCTTGGTAAAGGGCAATTATGGCATGAAGTCCATCGAGTAGATATTGGGCGGAAAAGTCGTTTTCATTCACCGAGAAAGCGCGTTTTTTGAGTCTTTGTTGGGGTGTCAAAAGTTTACAGCTACCACCTTTTGATTCAATTAATTTATGCTTTTTTGCTAAGTCCGAAACGTCAAAACCACCGACTGCTAAAGCCAGTTGTCGAGCTTCGTCAAAGGGAAATTCGCGGGCTTCAAAGGTGTCCCATGCTAATATATACCATTGGGTTAAAGCATCGATGCCGTTGAAGTCTTTACCTTGTAATAGGTTTTGCAATCGGTATTCCACTATGGCTTGACGCACTTCTTCAAATGCTGCTTTGGGTTCAACTTGATTGCCAGCGCTGTCGAGAATTATAGTATATTTGGTAAATACGCTCAAAGCTGCACCGAAAGCGGTTAAGCATAAATCGATACCGGGGGGTTTGATGCGTTGACGCGGGTTTGCTACTTTATCTGCATCGGGACGAGAATCTGCTGCTATCGCTTTTTCTAATTCTGGAGCTTTTTCAAAGACGATATTTCTGATATCAATGCGAACGTCATCCCACCAAGCTTGTTCGGCTTCGGGGTTGCGTTTGCGACATACTAAAAGTACGGTGCTGGATACGGCGTTTTTCTGCGCTTGGTGCAAATTTTGCGGATTTTCGGTACTCACAGCCCAAGATGCGGTAATCTCGAATCCAGCATCGATCAGTGATTTTGCTAAGACATCCCACGCGCCGGAATCTTTGTGGTTAAATTGTACTGTCATTACCCCATCGTCGCGTAAAACTCGGTGGTATTCAGCAAAAGCCATTGCCATTTTTGCTTCGTAGTCTTGATAAGCTAATTCTTTTGGAGAAACACCCATATTACGGAAGCGTCCCAAATTTGCAACAGCTTCTCTATCTTTATCGGTTAATTCTAAATAAAAAAGTTCGGGAAGAATATCACCAAGAGTACGTTTTAGCCAAACATAGAAGAAATCCGATAGTTCTGCATAAGGTATTGTGTCATAGTAAGGTGGATCGGTGATAACAGCATCTAAAGATTTATCAGGAATATGGATTAAGTTATCAGCGGATTCTACGTTGATTTGAATTGATTTTTCATCATGTTGTTTTCCAAGAATTCCTATTGAATCGGGTTGAGTTCCGAAAAGTGAGCAAAGATTCTTATAATCTGATGCGAACATTTCTACACACAAATTCCATAAATCGCTAGCCCCATTAATTTCTGGATAGTTCCACATTAAGTTAAATGCGTGTTGTGTAGATGCTTTTTTTGAACTTGCCCTTGATGCATCCCATATACATAATCTACAACTTGCATCTGCACAACGGTCTAATACTAAAGCTAAATAGGTTATAGTAGCTTGTGCTTTCTCCAATTCATACTCTGCTTGAATTAATGCTTTTGTTTCGTTGATAATTTCTAAATAAGTTACAAGAGTTAAAAGCTGACGTGGATTAAAATATTTATCCCACGTAGTCAAACCATAGCGATAAGCCATCATATATTGAGGATTATCACTACAAGCTTCTTCAGGAATTAAATGATTTTTAGTAGAATTACTATAATTTTCTTTACTTTTAATTTGAGCTAATCCAAAACCAGAAAAATCTATATCAGTTGGGATTTTGAATTGAAGACTATTAGCACCTTCGCGATAAGCTACTGCATAAAGTTGATGACTAAAGCCAAATTTTTGTGCGTAATCTATTAAATATTCTTGTTCAATTGTATTAGAACAGTTAGGGCATTTACCCACACTTCTTGATACAGTTTTATAATTATCCGGATCGTATTCCCCATCATCAGTTTGAATCGTCGTTCCCTTCCCCTTTCTTCCCTTAACCAATTCAAAATCAACCCGCTTATTTTCAAGATTAGGAATTGGCTTTACCGCATACCAATCACTCGTAACTTTCCTAGCTTGTCCTTTCCCTGCATAATTACTCGTCTTACTCAACCACCAATTCGGACTCAAAGGAACAACCGACTGACAACTCGGACAAACAACGGTATGCGCCCATAAATAATTTTGCACGGTTTCCCCTGGATTACAAGGGAAAAACTCAGCTAACCTTTTTTCGGCTTCATCCCCTACCCACTTCACCCATTTATCGATATCCTGCTGCAAATCCGGTCCAAATTTCAACGGATATTCCATCGCTGCTTTCATCGTCACCACCGCAACGGGATTCAAATCGGAAGCAAGCACGTTTAACCCATATCTCGCGGCTTCAAATGGGATACTACCACCACCCGCAAAGGCATCTAACACAGTCGGTGTGCGAGTTCCCCAAGTTTTCTCACAATAATCCTGAACCTTCTTAATCCTTGTCGAAGTGGGTGGAGTTTTGTAAAGCTTGACTTCCTTTCCCGGTACCAACCCCAATAAATGCTCAAATTCCGTCATCGTCACATCTGCGGGTAACAAAGAAGCCAAAACCGAAGCGCGACTAAAAGACAAAGGCTTGCGAGAATACCACCGATGTAAACCCTTAAACGGATTTCCCCCATGCTCGTAATATACCTGCTGGTTAAGCAATTGTACAGGCATCATTTTCTCGATGAAGAGTTGGGGACGTTTGGGGGTGGGGTTGGACATGGGCGCGGGAGATTGGTAATTTTTAGATCATGTATATTGTAGTGTTTGTAGGGTGTTAAGAGCCGAAGTTCGTGACACCAAGATGGTGCGTTGAAACAACGCTAAAATAAGGACAGATTATAGTAATATTGCACTAAAGCTATGACAAACGTAGTAATCAAGCCTTCATCTTGGCTAACAGAAGGAATCCGAGTTGAGAGAGTCAAGAATCTTAACCTCTTCAAATTTACAGAAGAACTAGTAGTTCATTTCATTAATTCTGACGGGTTTATATCCCAGCCCGTCCGGGAATGCAATTCCCGGTCTAATAGCACAAGTCCTCTGAAGAGGACTAAAATTTTACCCTTCATAACTAATGCAATGCAAAGGAGTACTAGTACCTCACCACATTAGTTATGAGAAGTATTACTTCAGTCCTATTTATAGGACTTATGCTGTTAGACAGGGACTTGCAGTCCCTGGCGGATTGGATGCCCAATCGTGAAAATTTCTAATAGTAGCCAGGAATTTGTAAATAAGAAAATCCAAAATCCAAAATATAAAATCCAAAATCGAATGGCTCAATCATTAACCAAATTAATTACAGTGCAAGAATTTCTGGACACAAAACCAGAAAAGGGACGCTATGAATTACATCATGGAGCAATAGTTGAAATGGCACAGCCGATAGGAGAACATGAAGAGGTAACAGGTTTTTTAACTATTGAAGCTTCTGCCGAAATCAAGCGCTTGCAATTACCGTATTCAATTCCTAAAACAGCACTAGTACAATCCGTCAGTAGTGAATCGGCATACTCTCCAGACTTATTAATCCTCAATAAACCGGCTTTAAAATCAGAAGAATTATGGACAAAATATTCTACCGTACAGTTGGGTGCTTCAATCCCTTTAATAATTGAAGTTGTTTCCACAAATTGGCGCGATGATTATTATAATAAGGTCAGGGAATATGAAGAAATTGGTATTCCTGAATATTGGATTGTTGAGGACACTGCGTTGGACGGGTTTCCCGGCTTGAAGCAAGTGTCCGTTGATTATTTAGGCTTAGGTGGAAACAAATTTATCGGTAAACCCAAACAACCCACTTTATCTATTTATAATTTAATTGATGATGAATATCAAGTTTCTTTATTCCGAGGAAATGACCGGATTATTTCTAAAGCTTTCCCCGAACTAAATCTTACCGCACAACAGATTTTTGATGCCGGAAATTGATATTTATTCGTCAAATATCGGATTTTCCCTACCAATTCCCAACTCCCTGAGCTTGCTTTTAACATCCTCCCAATCGCTACCGCAATAGTAATACTTTTTATCCAAAATATCGGCTATATAATAACCTTGTTTACCACCGTTGATGCGGAAAAGTTCAAGAGCAACTTTTTTCATTGAAGTGTTAAATGCTGAAAATAAATCATCATCTGAAAGTAAAGGAGAGTTAAATAAATTTACAAAAGGTTTTCCATGCTTAAAAGCCCAACCGTTACCGCGACGTTCGATAATTCGGTAGTAAATAGGACGAATAATTGTTGTGTTTAAGTTTGACATAGTTAATATAGATATAAGAAAGATTAAGGAAGATAGCCCCTAAGTGCTAGTTAGGGGCTATCATTCTAGTTAGTTGTTGCCATTCTCAGACTCTTGCTGTGGTTCATCTGCCACATCTTCCAAGTCTTCTTTGACAACTTCCGAGTCTACGAGGTATGTTTCACCAAAGACTTTATCCTCTTTCTCCCAAATGCCTTGAAAAAGACGGATAAAGATTTTAGCTGGATTCCAAAAACCTCGATGACCGTTACCGTTTTTGCTCAATGTATCACCTCCTTAATATTCGCTAATGGGGGACACAATTGTCCCCATATTTATTTTCAATTATTTTTAGACTAATTTTTGTTAATAAATTTAACGTTATAAACCGTGAATAAATCTCAATCCCCCAACAATACCCGAATCGCTTTTAAAGCAGTCCGTTTTTTACCATTACTAACTTTAGCAAACCAATAATGAGATTCTTCGTTACTCATTTCCGTAATTCCAGTGGCAATATTAGCGATTCTTTCCGGTTTAGAAAGCGGTTGTAATGTTTGAATCAGTAAAGCCAGATTAATCCCGGTTTCTTCGCTGACAATATAAGGTGTTTTACGAGTATTATTTAAAGTTTTGGGGTCGTAATTATTCGCTTTTAAACAATCATATATCGCTTGTTTCGCCATAATTAAAGCATTACCTTTCAAACGTCCAATTCGTTTCGCTGAAGGACGCTTTTTTTCACCAGCTTTTTTATAAGCACATTGATATAACTCTAAAGCAAAGTTATTGTTATCGATGGGAACTACACGTAGTTGGAATTCTTGCATTTTTTGTTAATTGGGCATTGGTAATTGGTAATTGGTAATTGGTAACAATCGTAAGTAAGCGAATATAATCCGGCGAATAGAATTCGCAGCTACACAGGCAAAACCCGCCTGCGCGGGTTATAAATAATTAGTCCACGAAGGTGGAGCCTGTGTAGCTGCGGTTTCAACCGCCAGATATTAAA
>NZ_JAYGHM010000021.1:90554-93989 GCF_034931125.1 Rivularia sp. UHCC 0363
CGTACTAATAAGTTACCTTTACTGATAAATTCAATCTATCAACCGGATTACGATTAAGGGCATTTTTAATAGTACTAATTTCTGAGCCTTCTGGTTGCACTGGTGAAGAAAATTTAATTTCGATCTTCAATATTACATCAGCTTGGACATCTTGACTATTTAATAAACCGTTAACTGCTCCTTGGAAGCTTTGAAATCCTTTTACGGGACCTTGGTATTCTAATCGGACAAACTGTTCCCCGGTGGTAATGGTTGCCAATTGATCGATTTCTATGGGAAACTTCATTAATAATGGTAAAACCGTCATTAATTTACGGTAGTCCATTACTTGGTCTACGGAGATTGCTAGAAATTCGATACCCGTAATTTTGTTGTCGTGAATGCGATCGCCTAATTGATTAAATACAACGTTGGGTGTTCCTTCTAATTCAAATTCTTGCGGTTTTGCTTTAAATAAATCAAGATTATCCCAGGAATTATTGCCGTTTTCTTTACTAGTAGGAGTCGGCTGAATATTATTTCCGTATATCGTTGTTTGACTTTCTTTTTCGACTATTTCACCGTTACCGTAGTCAGCGACAATTTTAAAGTTTGTGGTTTTATCAATTTGGGTTTCATATTCATCGCTGGGACGAAATTCGTTTTCTATTAATTCCCCATTTTGATAAAGTACAATTTTTAAAGCTCCCGATGCTTTCCACCTTATTCTTACAGGTTTAATTGACTCGGTACTATTCATTCTTTGAGTAGAAAGTTGAATTTCTCGCGGTTTTGGTAATTCTAAAATTCCCCGACGATAAAGCACCATTCTTTCAGAAAATTCGATGGTGTCGGGTAAATTAAATTTACTATCATTATCTGGGGTTTTAATAAACATCTTTTCTCCCACTTTCATATCCCAGCTTCCATTTTGCAAACCTTGTCGGATGGTATCTCGCAATTTAATAACTTCCGCATCAAGGAGTATATTTAAACCCAAATTTTTCGCAAATTCTTCCCGTAAAGCTTTAGTTGTCCAATGTTCTAATCCTGCTAACCAAACTTTCTGCAATATATAAGCCGGTGCATAAGGTAACGCATTTTCCGAACGAATTTTCTGACAATCTTTGAGAACTTTTAAAATCGCATCCTGCTGATTATTTTTACCTTTCACATCGCTAGCATCTTGCGCTGGTAAGGTATAGTGCATTAAGCCTTTTGGTGCTTTAACTTGGTCGTTGGCAGGATAAAATAAATGACGGTAAGCATTAGTTAATGATATTCTTACCTTTAAATCAAATTCACCTTGTTTTTGCTTTAATTGCTTCCGCTGACTTTCTGATAAATCTTGCAGTCGATTAGCTGAACTGAGAATATTGTTAATAGCCAGATATTCCCTCGTATTATCAATTGCTCTTTCTAATTCATGCTTATTAGCTATCAAAAATAACAGCCGATTGCGATAAATCCGAAACTTTCCCGATTCCCCCGTTTCACTAAAGATTTTTTCTACAAGTAGCGGTGCGCTTTCTGTAGTTGTAGAAATAGTCGCTTCGTTAAAATCAATTAAACACAAAGCAATATTATCCGCAACATCATCTACATCCCCCGGTGATTCTGGTGCTGAAACTAGTTTAAATAACCTGGGAGCAAATATAGTATCGCGACGTTTTCTTAACTCATCTTTTGCTTCCGTTTTACCAATTTGCTGCTTTTCTTCGGAAATAATCTTATTAATTGAAGGCTCTTCTTTAAACCGAGCAGTAGAAGTTATACTGTCATTTTCTAAATACCAAGCAACAGTACTTAATCTTTCCAAAGCCGTATCTATAAAACTAGTTCCTAACCCCGGAGTTAACAGCGATAAATTCAATTCAGTACGACTAATTCCGGCAACTACACCTTGATTAATCGAATGTAAAAAAATAGTTCTTGCTACCCAAGAAGAAAAAGCAGGTTTACCAGCAGCTTTCCATTCACCATCTTGTAATTGAGCGTGTGCTTCTCTCCCATCTGCATTATATATGTCAGCGGATATTGCCAAACGCAACAAAGGACGTTCCAAACGTGAAGTTAATTCGCTGGTAATTTCTTCTTCAATACCAATGGGGATATGATGGGGATGAATTAAAGGTATCCAATTGGTTGCTGAATTTGAATTTGAATTCCACAGGTAACGAATAACTCTTGCAAATAACCGTAACGCACCTCTAGTACGTTGAAAATTTTGAATAGAAGCGATTTTTTTATTAAGTAAGCTAAAAAGTTCGGGATGAAAGGGATAGCTTGCTTCTATAGTTTCAGCATAACGCGCATCTTTGCAACCGTCGGGTAAAGTAACGCTGCTTGCTTTATAAGTTTGCAAATATTCTTTTGCGGCATTTTTCGCTGCATCGCTGTCAATACTAGCAAATAAACGCTGTTTGACAATATTATAAATTTCCACATCAGTACTAGGTTTAAGAACCCTTTCTTGACGTGCAGACGCTGAAACTGCTTCCCTTATTTCCGTAGTTTCTTCCCCAAAACTATCACCTGAATCAGCTAAAGTATAGACAAAAACTAAATTACTATTAGAAGCTGCTAAATCCATCAACGAAAACAAAAAAGCAACTACCTGCTGTGCTAAATCGCTTTTACCCACCGTTACCGCTTTACTAACTCGCAAATGTTGAGCAATTTCATCTAAAATTATTACAGTTGGCTGTCCCTGAATAATCCTTTCTAAAACAGCCGTACCGGGGCTAACCCGCTGCTCATCGGAACCTTTGAGCAAACTATAACCATCAATTCCACCGATTTGGTAAGCAATTTCACCCCAAATAGTGTACGTCGTAACACCCGTATCTGCGTGCAAAACTCCTTCCACGGGAGTCAAATCTTGACAGGCGATCGCAGCTACCTGAATCGGACGTTCTGGGATTACACTTAAATCGGTAAAACGTTCTAAACCGGGAATTTCTCGTCCATTTTTAGCAATATGCCATAAAGCTATCTCATCGTGAGTTTTACCACCACCAAAACTAGTTTCCAAACGAATAATCGGAGAACCCACAGATGCACCTACCAAACGTCCAAATACTTCCGAAATCAACGTTTTTAATCCCTGGGTAGCAAAAGTATTGCTGAAGAAAGTGGTAGAGTCTTGGTAAACTGACGGAGCCTTACCTTCGACAACTAGTTTTAACTTCGCTGCAAATAAATCCAGTGAAAGTTCTCCGGCTAATATCTCCGATCTAGGAACGCAGGTTTTAAATATAGAAGGTAGCTGCATAATAATTTGTTTAGTTTTTAATTATACATTGTACGCGAAGCATAATTATGTAGAATGCCGTTCAATATTTACTGTTATTATGCGGTTTCTTCTATTCTAAGATGGTAGCGCGATACATTATACATTCGTAGTGCGAGCATCTTGCTCGCTGGTTGTAACGATTCCCTGGCTGGTTGTAACGA
>NZ_JAYGHM010000021.1:94264-102355 GCF_034931125.1 Rivularia sp. UHCC 0363
GCGAGCGGGACGCTCGCACTACCAGCGGAAGATTACTGATAAAAAAAACCGCAGAGTCGCAGAGAACACAGAGAAAGGAAGTAAAGAGAGATAAGTAGTTTTAGAGTGAGATAGGAATAAGTACCAATTCCCCATTCCCAATTCTTTACATCCAAGTTCCCTACGAGCAGAATTTTTAAACGGAGGAATTAACCTTAAAACATTCAGATCGACACAAACTCATGACAATTTCCAAAAAAGTAGCAGATATCCTCTGGGTCGCAGCACAGAGATATTTAGATTCTTTACCAGAAGCAGAACGAAATCAAATTTTAAGTCTTGCAGCAAAAGATTGCGATCGCGCTGATACGGAACAAACTACTTCTGCAACTAATTCGTGAAAGATTGCGGTTAGTTCTTCCCTCGTAACTACTTCCCAAAACCCAAAGTGACTGGCAATATTACGCAAAACCTGGGTTCTACCGGCATCTGCAACTACATTTAATTCTGAAGTTTTGATCGTAGTTTCTAACTTTTGTTCTTTAATTTTTATTGTGCTGTTAAAATCAGGGTCGTTTAATTGTTTAAGTTTAAAAATTTGCTGCTGTAACTCTAGGATCTCAACTGGTATTTCTTCTGTGGTTTCAATCGGCATATTCTCGGCTATATTTTCAGCTTTTCCCTTTAAGGCTTGAATTGCAGCATCAATCGCACCTTCCAACCGAAAATAAGTCCGCACGCTGCATTTTTTTAGTTGACGCGGTTTTGGGTAAGCACCCGGACATTTTAAGTGTTCGTAGGTTTTACCGTTTACTTTTGTAGACCGCTTCTCCATTGTCGAACCGCACTCAGCACATTTACATAACCCAACCAAAGGATTGGTAACATACTTACGTCTACCGCAAGGATGGGTAGATAAAATTTGAATTATCTGTTGATGCTGTGCAACCGAGATAATTCCTTGATGCTCGGACTGTAATATTACTTTTTTCTCGTTATCAAATGCATAATAGCAAACCATACCGCATAATTGAGGATTGGATAGCCATCGACGGAATGAAGACACATCTCTAGGAAAATCTTCATATTTATACTTCCCAACCCGCTCTAGCCCGTATTTATCGGTTAATCTTCTAATGGTTTTAGATAATTCTCCCGATGCGATGAACATCTCTACACATAAAAGAGCAACTTCAGCATGGGTTTTATCT
This sequence comes from Rivularia sp. UHCC 0363, assembly GCF_034931125.1. NCBI lineage: Bacteria > Bacillati > Cyanobacteriota > Cyanophyceae > Nostocales > Rivulariaceae > Rivularia > Rivularia sp. UHCC 0363. The sequence continues at coordinate 95,455 of NZ_JAYGHM010000021.1, forward strand.
GTATCTCGATATTGCTTGGTATTCGGAACTACGCGATCGCCATCTTTAACAAAACCGAATACTGCTTGATAAATCTTTTTTTTCTCTTGAAAATATCGATGTCCTTGAATGGCATTATATCTATTTTTATCTCGAACCTGTGCAGACATCGCAGCTAATATTCTGCTAGTAAATAACCCTTCAGGAGTATCTAAATCTAAACTTCCACCATCGAGGAATACTAACTCAACTCCAAATTTCTGCAATTCCTGACGTGCAACTTCCCAACCTAACGCAGAGCGGGTAAATCTATCGAAACATGGCACAATTATTTGATCGACTTGGTGCGATCGCACTAATTCCAATACTTGGTTATATCCTTTACGCTTGTCACTAGCACCAGATTCTATGTCCCAATGAATTTGTTCTTCAGTTAATCCGTATTGTTTTAACCGCTCAATATAACGCTCTAGTCCATGACCTTCTGTATGCTGTCTTTGGGTAGAAACTCGACAATAACCCAATGCTCTTGACAAATCGCGCATAACCAATGTTTTCAAAGGATTTATCAAATAATATCAGATTTAACGGTTGTTAGCGAAACCGCCACATACAACGTCACCTAATACGTCGTAAGATACGAAATCTAAGTTTTCATTTCTTACTCAAAATCGTTATACAATATTTTTGTTTAGCCTGAACCTATTACAGCCATGTAAAAGCTTGTGCTGAACAGGCAAAAAAGTAAGGTAAGAGTAAGGTAAACATGAACAAAGATACAGGGTTTGCTGACTATCAGCCACTACCAAGCACAGACGGGTCATACTTCGGAATCAAAAAGCATGACGCACATAGAGAAAAATATATGCAAGAAGAATTTGAAAAGCAGTTTATTCAATTAAAAGAACGATTAAAGGCAGCTAATTGTAAAGCTAAGGTGACAAAGAACAACAATAGTTTAGGTTTGCAGGCAACACTTCCCCTTAAACCAGGTGACAAAGATAAAAAAGGTACTGGTACCAAACAGTATTTGATTTCATTGGGAATACCGGCAAATTTAGATGGGTTAAAAACCGCTGAGGAAGAAGCCTATGAATTGGGTAAGCTGATAGCGAGGAAAACTTTTGCATGGAATGACAAGTACTTGGGAGTCAAGAGTAAACAGAAACTAGAGGTGAAGACGTTTGGTGAGCTATTGGAAAAATTTGAGACTGAGTACTTCAAAAACCATAAGCGCACAATCAAAAGCGAACACAGTTTTAACAACTACTTAAAAGAGTTAAAAAGACGCATACCTCTAGAAAAACTAGCAACATCCGATAATCTTTTACAAATACTTAATATTACCGAACCAGAAAGCTATCCCAGACGAAATTTGGCTATTTCTATATCGATATTCGCCAAGTATTTTGACATAGATATAAATGTAGCGGAGTATCTTAAACGACCGAAGGCACAAAAAAGGAATATCCCTAGCGATCGTCAAATAGAAGCAGCATATTTAGGATATGAACAATATGCAAACGGTAGGCAAAACCGAGGAATTAAAAATAGAAAATTTGAAGATAACTGGAAAATATATCGGTGGATATATGGGATGTTAGCAACCTACGGGTTAAGACCGCGTGAGTTATTTTTACGTCCTAATATCGAATGGTGGTTAAATACACAGAATATTAATAATACATGGAAAGTAGATGAATTAGCTAAAACTGGAGAAAGAGAAGTTTTACCATTACATGAAAGATGGATTGAGCTATTTGATTTAAAGAATGAAGAAATATTAAAAGCAGTTGCAGAATATTTTACAGATTCAATCTCTTACAAAAGGCTTAATTCCAACAAATTAGCTAATTGCAACTGGTTTAAAAAAGCAAAGTGTGGTTTTACTCCCTACGATTTGCGTCACGCTTGGGCAATTAGAGCGCACTTAATGGGTATACCAATCAAAGCTGCATCAGATAATTTGGGTCATAGCGTGCAGATGCATACCTTAACTTATCAAAAGTGGTTCTCACTTGATAATCGTAAAAGTGCTATTGATACGGCTACTGCTAAACAGGACATGATGAAAGTACTTGAAAATAAAGTCAAGCAATTAGAACTAGAGAATGAAACATTAAGAATAACAGTCAAACGCTTAGAGTTAGAAAAGCAAGTTAAAAAGTGATTTTACCGAAAGGGGTTGTGTATTTTTAAAGAGATATATAACTATACAATTCCTTTGTTTACAATTATGTATTTTCGCTTAAAATCATGACTATTCAATCAAGTGCAAAAAAGGATAAAAATAAGATAAAAGTAAATGTGGTTTATGTAATTTGTTTTTGTAAAACGCTTTGCTAAACCCTTTTTTATTGATAACAACAGCAGTTATTTAATCTAAAGATAATGTAAAGTGTAAGTCAGTTGCTCTAATGATTGCCATTCAAGAAACCTACCGTTTCTATTATCAAATCTAAGTCTTGATACGCGCCATTTTCTTCCAAGAAGTTAATGGAGGTGATAATACCACGACCAGCACAACCGACACCAGGCTCAGGACCACCGGATTCAACGCAGCGTACACCGCGATATCCTTCGAGCATTACTTCTTCAAGTTCTAAATCTTCTACTGCACCGCGCTCAGCAGCCAAGCTAAGTACGGTTGTTTGTGCTTTGGAGTGGAGCATCAAACGGGTGGTAGTGTATTATTAAAGTATACATAAGAAACTAAGACTAATGAAAGTAGGCTACGTAAGGGTTTCAACACGCGAGCAGAGCGATACAGATGCTTTAGAGCAACAAACTGCGAGAATTAAAAAAGCAGGTGCAGTGCGAATCTTTTCCGATATTGAAAGCGGAAGAAGCGACAAGCGATCCCAGTTTAATCAAATGTTGGAATTATGCCGTACTGGAGAAATATCCGAAATTATTATCACAAGAATAGACAGATTATCCCGCTCGGTTATTTCAATTCACAAAACAGTCTCTCTCTTTGAAGAGTTAGGAGTTAAACTGAACATTCTTGACGCACCAATTGACGATCCAAATTCACCTTTCGGCTGGTTCTCCATCTCTCAAATGGGGCAATTAGCGGAATTTGAAAGTCGCCTTCTCAGTTCCAGAATTAAGCACGGTTTCGATTATTTTCGCGAACAAAAGAAAGCAGCACCTACTCCTCCATTCGGTTATGCCAGAGTTAATGAAAAATATGCGCTAGACGAATCTATTAACGAAAAATCGGACTTACCTGTATGGGAAGTTGCTCGTAAGATAATAGATTATTTTTTACAGCCAAACGCAACCACTCGCGGCACAATAAACTATGCGTCGGCATTCTTTGACAAAAATTTTACTCAAGCGGGATTCCGATACTGGATTCAAAATCCTACCTTGCGGGGACACACTGCCTACAATATGCGGAAAAACCAGAACAATCCTGAAAAATGGATAATCCATGAAAATACTCACGAAGCTTTAATATCTGAAGAAACTTTTGAATTAATCCAACAACGTTTTCAAGATAATAGACGCAGGTATTCATATGGGCATCAACTTAGAGCCAAGCCATTGCCGCTTCAAGGTCAGATGTTTTGCGGATGCTGTGGATACAGGCTATTTATTAAAAAATCCGGAAAATACTTAACCTACCGAGTTCGCTGCAAGAAACGCGATACTTTGGGTGATAAATTTTGCAAAAACAAAATAGCAATCCGCTTGCAGGATGTCATGGAAGCAGTTGATACAAAATTAGTAGCACGCGCAGAAGAAATTGCTAATTATGCGAAAAAGGCGTTGTCTAAAAAGAAGAAAACACCTCCTGAAATAATTAAGTTGCAGCAGCAACTGGAAACTCTCAAAACTTTACCAAAATCCGAGATTATAGATGCAGCAATTAAGCAGACAAAACAAGAAATATTGAGGATTGAAAGGGAACAAGAAGTGGCAGGCAATCTTGGTAGAAAGCGTTTAGAGTTAGTACAAAGCTGCTTGAAAGACGCTGATTATTGGAAAGCTATTACTGAGGAAGAAAAGATTAGTATCTATCAGAAGCTGGTAGATAGCATAACAATCCTCAACGGAGAAATATTAGAAATTAAATTGCATTTCTGAGTCTGATATTTCTGAATTCCAATTTGAAATCTTCCTCGGTTAGCGACATTAAATGCTTCTTTTGTTCAAGAGGAAGATGTTTTATTTTGATGTAGCGATCGCAAGTTCTTAGCAAGATTTCTGCGACGGTTTCTCTTTGTGTCATTAAAATATAAATAATGTAGCTTTGGCTAAACAATACTACAGAATTATAGACAAAAAATCTGTTTAATGCGAACTTCATATTGACATTGTGTGTATAGTGTGCTGGGCGCGAAATATCAAGCAGTGGCAATGATGTTACAGCACATTTCATCTAAATCAGGTTACGATGAAGAAGTTTATCCAGAATTTGAAAATGAATTAAATTTCTTCATGAGTCAAGTAATAGTGCCAGATAATAAGGGGTGTGTCAATTGAGTTAAGAAGTAGAAAAACGCGAACCAAAGGTTATTTGTTTGTTAATTTTAACTACATCAAAGTATTAAGGCGTTGCCGGAAAACACTACAATAAGATAAGCCTGTAAAACAAGTTTTTATATGACCGATCTACTTCGCAAAGCAATTGCCGAAATTGAAAAGCTACCACAGGAAAAACAAAACGAGATCGCATCCCGTCTCTTAGCTGAATTGGCACAAGAATCAGAAGAATTGCTTTTAGAGCAGTTAGCAAAAACACCAGCAGTTGTTTGGTCTCCCTATGATGCACATGAAGCTGCTCAAAGCTTATCCGAACTTTTAGCAACACAACAAGATAATGCTTGAGGGTAAGCGATATTCTTTCATAGAAAAAAGGAACAGCCAGGGTATCCCTATAAATATGCCATATCTTCCACTAACGCTGAGCTATCATAACTGTTCTGTGGAAATTATAGGTCTACTAGATACAGGTGCAAGCGTAAATGTACTACCTTTTGATATTGGTTTGCAATTGGGTGCTGTTTGGGAAGAACAAACAACCATTGTCCCATTAAGTGGAAATCTAGCTAGGTCAGAAGCCCGTGGTTTGGTAGTGTCTGCTACCATTGACGACTTTGCACCCGTTTTACTCGCATTTGCTTGGACTGAATCTAGAGATGTTCCTTTAATACTCATAGGACTTACGCAACCGGCACATTTTCCTTGTAGGGTGCTGTGACACTTTGACTAATTTTTAACGTAGTAATGATGTTTGTAGTGTCACGCACCAGCCGAGTATTATGACAATTGCGTAAGTCCTGACTCAGACATACGAACTTTTTCAATGAGTTTGATGTCTGTTTTTATCGCTTTGATTTAGCTTTTGAGTTATGTCCAAGGCGAAAATAAGATTTTGGTATCAACCCAGCTAAGTAAAACCAAGGTAAAAAAAGAAGCCCCAGCATATCACTAGGGCTTCTTGATTACGGATTAATATTTTGCACCATTAGACAAATGTCTAAATTTCTTCAACCTTTAGACAGTGGGAAAATCAACTTTAACAATCATATCGTTATAGTCAAAATCACCACCGCCAGCTAAATCTTCGTAACCGAAGGTATTGTCACCAAGCAAGCGAATGTGGTCAACTCCATCGCTATTTGCTCCCAAGAATGAGAAGTAAACTTCTGCGTTGTTGTTGATTGCTTCATCTACAGTTCCATCTACAACCATGAAAGAAGCTAAAATACTTCCACCGCTCATATTCCCATCAATGGTAGATGTTTGCTGATTATCGGTTTGAAGCAAATCTAAACCTGTGATGCGGTTTGTCAGGGCTGCTTCTTCATATCCAGCATCACCAGGATTGAAGTCTGCTACACCATCACCGTTTGTATCAATTCCACCGTTGGTATCAACAACTTGGTAGAAACCAATCAAGTTATCAAAGGCTGCTTCTCGATGTACTTCAACGCTTACTGATACTGAACCTGTGACATCTGTTAAATCTATAAGTTCTTGTTGCGATTCTCCTTGTAATTGTGTACCAGGAGTAGGAACATCTTGAGTCAGTTGTACACTTAAATCTAAATTAGTGAAATCAGTACTACCTGCTTCATCTGACCAGTTTAATTTAAAGCCTTCTGTACCCAAGTCAGATACTTCTAAGTTGGAGGAATCGGAGAAGAATACGGGTAAGCTTGTGGTTCCGCTTTCTTCTAACTCAGCAAGTGCTGTATCAGTTGTACCGTTAGATACCAAATAGAAGCCCAAACGTGCGTCGGAATCAACTTCAAGTACCCGCTCAATATCTCCTAAGTCAAATCCAGTTGGACGGTCAGAAATTGCTGATAAGATAACTTGTGACCTTTGTAGCGCTGCTTGCAGATAACCGTCCGAACCAGGAGCATTACCATCAACGTTACCGTTTTCATCGTCTACAACAAATACACCAATCTCATTTACTTTTTCGGTGTTGTTGTTAGCTAATGTAAATTTGACATTGGTGGAATCTCCTCCATTCAAAGTAAATATTCCGTTATTACTTTCAGTATCAAACACAGCAGGAGAAACATCGTTAAGGTTGACGGTAATATCAGCAGTATTAGTTAAGCTACCTAAGTCTGTTGCTGTCACCTCTAAATTGAAAGTAGGTATAACTTCAAAGTCAAGGTCGTCAAAGTCATTAACGGTAATTGTTCCGGTGGAGGAGTCTATTGCGAAAGCTAGGTTACTATCTCCATCAGGGTCGATATTACCGTTGGCGATCGCAAAAGTTAGAGCTTCATTTTCGGGGTCAGTTGCGGTAATAATACCTACTTCTGTTCCGGAAGTGCTGTTCTCATCTACAGTGAAGGTGGCATCTTCAGCAGTTGGAGCTTCATTGACGTTGGTAACTGCAAGAGCGAAGTTTTTGCTGAAACTTTGACTTTCGTTACCATCGTCAGTG
>NZ_JAYGHM010000022.1:0-3792 GCF_034931125.1 Rivularia sp. UHCC 0363
GAATTACTGCAATCCAAAATCCAAAATTTAATAATGCGTTCCCGTTTTTCGATAATGTACAGCCGTCAACCCTTCGTTATTCAACACTTTACCGTTATCGACGGTGGCATAAACTAACCAGTGGTCGCCACATTCCATCCGTGAAGTAACGGAACATTCAACGTATGCTAAAGCATCGGTAAGAGCGGGTGAACCGTTTCCGGCTTCCTCTGTCTTAACTCCTGAGAATCTATCCTCACCAGGACTAAATGGTTTAAGGAAGTGTTTCATCAATCCTAAATGACCGCCTTCTTTTAATACATTCAACACAAAACCGCTACCCGAATACATCAAGGATTCTAAGGCTCTATCCTTAGCTACAGCGATGGTTAAACCGGGTGGGTTGAAACTGGCTTGAGATACCCAGGAAGCCAACATTGCGCTGGAGACATCCCCTTGCTTTGCGGTGACAACGCACAAGGAACCGATGATTCTTCCTACTGCTTGTTCCACACTTGTGGAAGGTTGAGTTGGTGCTTTTACTTTTTTGGCTTTCTTCAATGTTTGAGCAAAATCAACTCCCGCTTCCTCGCACATTTGCAGCGTTTTTTCATCGGGTTTGAATTTGACGCGAATCGGATCGAAACCAAAGCGGAAGCCAGCATCTTTGAGTTTTCCTTCCAAAATATCCACGGCTTCCCCACTCCAACCGAAGGAACCAAATACCCCTGCGAGCTTACTTTTGGCAGCAGTGGAAAGGATAATACCTAAAGCCGTTTGAATTTGCGTGGGTGCGTGACCACCCAAAGTGGGAGAACCAATTATAAAACCAGATGCTTTTTCTACTGCTGTTTTGATATCTTCCGGTTCAACAGCTTCGCAATTGATCGATTCTACCGCGACTCCGGCTTTAGTTATTCCCCTAGCGATCGCAGTTGCTAATGTTGCGGTATTCCCGTAGGCGGAAGCGTAAATTAATGCAACGCTGGTATCTTGAGTTGTTTGCTGTTTGCTCCATTCGTGGTAAGCATCTGTTAGATCGATCAAGCCTTCGCGGACTAAAGGCCCATGATTCGGTGCATACATCCTTACTGCTAAATCATCAATCTTTTCTAAAGCAGTTTCCACCTGACGGGCGTGGGGTGCCATCAAGCAGTCATAATAATAACGTCTGTCTTCAACAAATATTTTCCAACCTTCATCGAAAACTTGGTCTCCGCAGATATGTGCGCCAAATAACTTATCTGAATACAAAATTTCCGTTTGCGGGTCGTAGGTGCAAAGATGGTCGGGATAACGAGGATTGGGAGTAGGAATAAACTGTAAATTATGTCCTCTCCCTAAATCAAGGTTTTCTTCCCCCTTCATTACTATGATTGGTAATTCGTCGTTTTCTAAAGCTTTGCGTAAGTTAATTGCACCAGGATTAGAACAAACAAATGTTACTTGAGGGGCAATTTCGAGTAAAGCCTTTAAAGTAGCGGCACGGTTGGGATTAACGTGACCGATAATTACGTAATCAATCTCGGTAATATCAATTCTTTGCTGCAAAATGTCTAAGTATTCTTGCGTAAAAGTTTCCCCAGGAGGGTCAATCAGCGCAATTTTATCGACTTGAATCAAATAAGAATTAGCCGTAGTACCCTTACTCAGAGCGTATTCGATCTCAAACCTTAACCGCGTCCAACTGCGCGATCGCAATATAGTCGTATCTGTAGCAATAGGGAGAATTTGAACGTCACGAGGCTTATTTTCTAACATGGTTGAATCATTGTGAGGAGTTAAGAGAAAAGTTAGGAGTTAAGAGTTAGGAGTTAGGAGTTTTGTAAGAAATAAAGAATATTTGAGTTGTTAATCTTTATTCTTTGATTTTTATTTTTAACTCCTCATTCTTCACTCCTAACTCCTAACTAATTAATAATGGTTTCCAACTTTTCTGTGATGGACTGCGGTTAACGCTTCGGCTTTGCTGACTTTACCTGCATACACTGTGCTGTATACAACCCAATGGTCTCCAGTATCCATTCTGCTCGCAACTTCGCATTCTACATAGGCTAATGCATCGCTGAGTATCGGCGCACCGTTTTCGGCTGGTTGGGTTTTTACTCCTTCAAAGCGATCGGCACCGGGAAGAAATCGTTTGAGAAAGTGTTTCATCAAGGCTTGATAATTGCCTTCTTCGAGAATATTTAAAACGAATTTATCCCCTACTTGCATCAAGGATTCAATTGCTCGATCTTTCGCAACTGCGATCGACAATCCCAAGGGTTTGAAACTAGCTTGATTTACCCAGGATGCTAACATCGCGCTTTTTACGTCACCTCGTTGAGCGGTAATAATGTATAACCCACCACTCAATCTTCCTAAAGCTTTATCTAAGTCAGCATCAAGAGACTTCATGTGTTTGATGCTTTTTTCGCGGGTTAATAATTGTCCTAAGTCAGTTCCCGCTTCTTCGCACTGCTTGTAAGTATTCTCGGTGGGTGTTTCTTTAATTTTGATGGCACCGAAAGCTGGTTTTAAACCTGCTTCTCGGAATTTGGTTAAAATTGGGTCGATTGGTTCATCGTCACCACCACCAGTTTCAAATAATCCTACCGCTTGTTTGTCGTTTACCGAACCTAAAATTGTGCTGAGAGCGGTTTGCAGCTTTTTATCGGATGCAGGAGGCATTCCGACGACAATTCCAGTAAAGCGGCTTGCTTGTTCTCGTAATTCCTGTAGATCGACATCTTCGCTCAAATCTACCATTTCTACAGCAACTTCTGTTTTAGAAACACCGCTGGCTATTGCTTGAGCAAGTTTATGACCATAACCGTATTTGGAGTAGAAAATACCAACAATTTTCTCAGCCTTGGCTTTATTTTTACTCCAATTGCGGTAGCGTCCGATCAACTCATCTACATTATGGGATAAAAGCGGGCCATGTCCGGTTGCTACCATACCCACAGTTTCCAACTCACCCATCCGCTTGAGAGCGGACATTACAGAGCGAGCGTTGGGAGCCATCAAGCACTCGTAATAATACTTGTATTCGGCACTTATTGCGTTTAAATCTTCATCAAAAGTCGCATCCGAACAATAATGCATCCCAAAAGCATCGCAGGTAAAGAGAATTTGGGTCTTATGGTCATATGTGAAAATGGTATCGGGCCAGTGTAGATTAGGAGCAATGACAAACTCAAGCTCGTGTCCGTTTCCTAAATCCAGGCGATCGCTATTCTTAACAATTTGATTCTTAAAAGGTTGGTGTACCAGATTTTCCAAAAATTGAATCGCAACTTTGGAACCAACCACCGTAACTTCTGGTGCTAACTGTAAAAAATCTTTAACTAAACCGCTGTGGTCGGGTTCGGTATGACTGATAATTAAATAATCGATTTCTGCTGGATTAACAAGTCCGTTAAGAGTATCAAAATACAGCTTGCGGAACTTTTCGTGAGAAGTATCAACTAAAGCAGTTTTTTCGCCACGGATGATAAACGAGTTATAGGTAGTGCCATTTTCCAAACCGAACTCGATATCAAATCTATCTCTATCCCAATCCAGAGAGCGAATTGCCGTAGTATCGTCAGCAATTTCGGCAGTCTGCATGGTGAGTTTTTTCTCGATTTTATCGGTAACTGCTACCATAACTAGTCTCCTTAATAGCTTTTTAATAACTGAGTATTTATGCCGGACTCTTCTATTGTGACACGAGTTATTTGTAAATTTTTATCAATATATCTATAGGTAGAGTTTAGGAAGTTTTATATATTGGGCGATTGAGAATTAGGTAATTGGTAATTGCTCTTGTAGGGTGTGTGACTAGGG
>NZ_JAYGHM010000022.1:3967-47822 GCF_034931125.1 Rivularia sp. UHCC 0363
GTCACACACCCTATAATGATGAATAAATATACCCAATTCTCCGCGTACCTTTGCGCTAACCTCCGCGTACCTTTGCGTTAAAAAAGTGTTATCAAATCCCTCAAAAACCTGGCTAGCATTAATAATCGGTAACTCACGTTTACACTGGGGTTTATTTAGCGGAAAAAACCTCACAAAAGCTTGGGACACCAACTATCTCCCATCTACCCATCCCCCCATCCCTTCATCCCCTCTCTTCATAGCTTCCGTAGTTCCCAGTCAAACAGAACTTTGGCGAAATTACCCCAACGCAAAATTTATTACCTTAAACGAAATACCCTTAAACAACTTATACCCAACATTAGGAATCGATCGCGCTTTATCTTTACTTGGTGCTGGAGAAACTTGGGGTTTTCCCATATTAGTAATTGATGCCGGAACCGCACTTACTTTTACAGGTGCCGATAATAACCGTAATTTAACTGGTGGCGCAATTTTACCGGGATTGGGTTTACAATTTTCCACTCTTACCAACAAAACCGGACAATTACCAAATGTAGAATTACCGCAACAGCTACCACCACGCTATGCAGTAAATACTTCAGAAGCAATCCAAAGCGGCATAATTTACACAATACTAGCAGGAATCAAAGATTTTGTTGAAGCTTGGTTACAAGATTTCCCTGAAAGTAAAATTGCAATTACAGGTGGCGATCGCACTTTATTATTTAATTATCTAAAATCGCAATATCCTGAAATAGCGAAGAAAATAAATGTAGAAAAAAACCTAATTTTATGGGGAATACAAAAAACTAATGTAGAGACGTAGCAATGCTACATCTCCTTATAAATTTGATATATAGGAATCCTACTTGAATCTTGCTAAGTATACTTAGAATAAAAGCTTTATATAGCAGGCTTAGAGCTAAATTATTTTTTCAAAAATCAAATAGGAGTCCTATATACGCGAAAATATAACTTAATCAAACAGCCTTACTTAATTCACGTTTAAACAACAAACCCGCACTCACAATTCCAAAAGCAAATATACTTAAAATAGAATTACCTTCAGGAACAGAAGCAGTTTTAGAAGCAATATTAGAACTTGTAAAGAACTCGCGGTTAACTTCTAACTTTTGGGTTTCGGGATTTAGATCGAAGAATTCAATTCTTTCTACAGAGTAAGAATTCACATTATCGGAAAGTTCGGGAAGTTCTGAAATGTCCCCTTTATAAAATATAGGAACTGTAATTCCACAAGTAAAAACTCCTTCCGAACATTCAGAGGGATAAACTACACCGCTAAGAGTTGTTCCTACAGGAAACAAAGCACCACCAGGAGGAGGAGTTACCGGAGAATCAGCGGGAGGTGGAGTTATATTGGTTAGAACTTGATAATCGGCAGTTTCACCACTAAAATTCAAACCTCGCTGAGGCTCTGATAAATCAAAGTTAGAAACAGCATTAGTATATAATATTCCCGTACCAAATCCAAAATCAGCAGGTACATCGGAAGCTTTAGCATCTGTATCTAAAGTGAAAGAACCTGTTGTACCGTTTTCACCTTCAAAGCTAAAGTCTAATAAGGCAGCTTCTGCTGGTGTAATGCTTCCAGTTCCTAAAGCCAAAGATACGACTCCACTAGCAGCTAAAATTAATTGCTTAATTTGCATATTAATTAGTATAAATTAAGAGCTTAATGTTATTGCCATCGAATAAGATAATCCGAAAAGTATTGATTAATGTCAATAATATTATTTAGTTAATCATGTATTGGTCGTGCGGTAAATAAACTTTTGTTTGCTTTATTTGATTTTAATTTAGATAATTTTTTGCACAAAACTATCTAATAATTAACTATATCATTCAGTTTGATTGCAACTAATTATAGTTTATATAGCAGTCCTAAATGATTCGCGAAATATAAATAAGTAGTGCGAGCTTCTAGCTCGCTGGCAGTAGCGAGCTAGAAGCTCGCACTAAAATTATAAATATTAATAACTATGATTTTTTACAAATGATTTAGGGTTACTATAATAAATTTAATAAAAAAAGAGTTAAATCGCAAATCGAGGGTAACTCAATTGCACCAGTTGCAATAACCGCCTTGGAATAAATTCCCCCCGCTCAAAGTCAAAGTCTGATTTATCAGACTAAGTAAGATTTTTAGTAAGTTTTCAACGTACTTTGTATATCAGCCGCATCAATTGATTTCAAGGCGGGTTTGGGGGCAAGTTGCTCATGGTGCAAGATGTAAAGTAACAACAAATAATTCCTAACTCCTAACTCCTAACTCTTTACCTTTTACCTTTAATAAAATCTCGAATTTCGCCTGTGACAACAGAAGCACATTTTTGAGGTAAATTATCTCCTCCATGAGCGATTATTTTTAACTCCGCTTGAGGAGTTAACTTAGCATAAACATTGCTTCTTGTTAAAGCATCTGGCTTATCTTTTCCACCTTGCAATATTAATACCGGAATTTGAATCAAATCCAATTTATCTTGTAATAATTCTGCTGCAATTTCTGGGAACTGACGCTGATATAAAAGTTGAGTTGCTGTCGGATTCTCTAATAATATCCGTCTTTGCTGTGAATCTTCTGCTATTTTTGTGTCCAAACCAAGCATTTTTGCTAAAGGACGAAATATTTTTAAAAGCCTAAATATAAGTGATGGACCTTGCATTAAACGCTGCATTTTTTGCCAATGTTTCTGCAATCCTTCGATTTCTACACCTTCCGGTGATAATAATATCAAACCTTGAACTTTCTCTGGATACTTTAAAGCACAACTAGCAGCAATCCATCCTCCTAAAGAATGTCCGACTAAATATACTTTATTTAATTTTAAAGCTTGCAGAAATTCAATTAAACAATCAACTTGTAAATCAATCGCATGATGAATGTTGGGATATTCTGATTCGCCAAATCCTAACAAATCCGGTGCAAAACAATGAAAATCTCGCGATATTAATTCCATTGTCGATACCCATTCACTACTATCGCACCAGTTCCCATGCAAAAAAATTACTGGAATACCATTACCAACTTCACGCCAAAATAATAACCCTTGAGAAAGCTTTCTTCGGGAGTTCCGAAATAACATCGTATCCATATTCAATTTAATTTAGTAGTTAAGTTTAATAGATTTTAAGGACACTGCGTTTTACGGCGATCGCCGTTTTATAGCAAGTGTCCGGGATTTTAGACTAAATTAAAAACCTAAAATCTAAATATTAAGCTGTTACGCATTTAATTTGTATTTGACTAGCGGGCAAGATGCCCGCACTACAAGAATTTGATATTTCGTTTTATACAATTTAGCTGCACATCAGCTTAGTACATAATTTCATGCCAATATTGTCAAGTTATTTAAGTAGTCTTGTAACTGGCGATAGTGGTCGTGAGACATGGGTTCACTTGGTAAAGAGTCGGGAAGGAAAGCTTGAATTTCCATTGCTTCTAAAGTGTCCTGAATCTGCATTTCTCCCTTTACTTCCGCTTCAGCTACAACGCAAATTGAATGAATTCTGGGGTCTCTATCTGGTGCTGAGTAAACTCCAACTAAGCGCCGAATTTTTACTAACTCCAGTCCGGTTTCTTCCATTAATTCACGTTGAATTGTCGTAGGAATATCTTCTCCCCAATCTACCATCCCACCAGGTAAACTCCACAGACCGTTGTCTCGTCGTTTAATTAGTACAATCCGACCATCAGGTAGTATCGGAATCACACTTGTTCCGGTTATCGGATGACGAAATATGATACCTAGTATCGTTTGTCCATAGCGCCATAGAGTCTGAGTAGACTGTACGGCTGCGCCAAATAAAGCAGCAACGTTCAATGTTCAAATTTCTGTGTTTTACTTGCTTGCTCTCACCCATTGCAATATTCCTAAAACTACCATCTTAAAAGTAGCTTTGATACAATATTACTCGTAGGTCAGGCTTTTATTGTTAATAGGAGTCTCTGACGATTATCGTCACATACTACGATTATCATATAACAACAGCTTAATTTTACCATCCAAAGACTTAATATATATTGTGTATAAATATACTTTCTCAGCAGTAATTTATAAAAAAATAATCAACTTGTAATCGGCGTTACAATAGTTAGAAGTTCAGTAAATTAATTATCTAGCCAGGAAATAAAACAAACCTAAATTGTAAAAAGTAATAATTTAAAATAATTATGGGGGAATATTTTTAAAATTCAACCCTATCTAGACGAAAAAATTTAACGCTAACCTAATAATCATCCACGCTATATAAAATCTCAAATAACTTTAACCGGGCGGAAGTATTTGACATCACATAGTAAATACGATATATTATATTGCTATTTAAAAAATCTTACTGCTGGTTTAGGCTAAGATTGTATCAATCCCATAAATTAGATAGTTACAATTATCTATGTGATGCCAATCGGCAAGCTAAACGTTGTTTATCAATGAGGTGAATATGGCCAAGCGCCGTAACCTGAAGAAAGAAAAGGCGCTACGGAACCAGGCATACGCCAGAAAGTTTCGTAAACGGACTACTACAGGACGTTATCAAAGAAGGTTCCAGCAAAGACCGCCGAAAGAAGAAGAAGAGAATTCAGCATCTGATACCGGCGCAGCTGCGACTGATTAATTTTCTAATTCCAACCTTCATTTTTGAAAGAAGCATTTGCGGAATGTCTATATGGATATTCCGCAAATGTTTTTTTAGACTATCTAATGGATTTCCATAGTCGTTTGGTGGATTAGCATTAAGTCTAAATCCCTGGAACACAATATTCTTCCCGATCGCTGAGTAAGTTCTACTTAAGTAATTTAACTAGCTACATTACTGCTTTATTTGTTTCAAAATGTTAAGTTTTGTAAAATAATGCCAAAATGGCAACATCGAGCTTTTATTTTTAGTTATTTTCTCTGATGAAGATTTATTAGCAAAAGAGTAAAAAACACCGAAAAAATAGAATTAGTTCAGTTTTGTCGCCCATTCTACACCGTAAAGCTACTTAAAATATTAAGATAACTTAAAGAAAATTTTTAACTAGATGCTCTTCTAATCAATTGCTGTCCTAGTGTCTAACCTGCGATAGATGCAAATAAATATGTATTAGCATTAATACTTATTTATATAGATTTCCAATTGTGAAGAAATTTTCTGGTTTAGTTTTCTATAAAAGCAAATCTTAAGTAATTCTTCGGTTTTACAAAAATTAGTTTAAGCTTAAACGAATCTTAAATAAAACATACGTAAATACACGCAACTAACATCATTTTATGAATACTCAGGTTAATGCACCTAGCTTTTTTAGAAATAGTTTAAGGATTAGCACCGCAATACTTCTTGTTGTTGGAGCTTCTTTCGCGATTCCCAAGATTGCAGACGCGGCTGGGACTTTAAAGCATATGGTTCCTAAAGATTCGACTCCTGTTGTCAAAAGAAGCAGACCCAGTGGACAAAAAGCCAATCCTCAAGATTCATTGAATGGCGGTTATAAACCACCCAATTTTGGTCGTCCTGCAAGCGCTTATGGTAGCGGTACGCGCTGATCTGGTGTTTTGTGACAAACGATACATTTTTTGATTTTAGACAGCAGTGAAGGGCTACTGATGCACGTACATAGCTTATTGCCGTCTTATTCAATCATTACTCACAGGCTCTTTCGACCAATGGTGATTCTGGACTAATGTATGAACTTGCCATTTGGGGTCTGACTTGGGATGGTCTAAACGATAATGTCCTCCTCTGCTCTCAGTCCTGTAGGCAGCACTTTTAAGAATCAGATAGGCAATATCGAGTAAATTATGTACTTGCGTCCACAGTTTCAGATGTTGTTGAGCGTTGCTCGATTGAAAGCAAACTGATTTTGGTGGATGTAAAGATGATAAAAATTTACTTAATTTAAGGTTTGTAAATTCTTGGTGCCAAGATTCGATATTAGAAATTGCCTCGTTTAAAGTAGATTGCTCTCGACAAATTCCAGCAGATAGCCAAACCAAAAGCGGTATTTCACTGCGTAATTCTTTTAAATATTGATATTCTTGTTCTATTTCTTGGGAATTAATCTCAAATATGTCTACAGAGAGTTGAGCCTCTGTAAATGTAGTTTTATCTAGCTTAAGACGAGACATTTGAGCGCCGAACACTATACATTCGAGCAAAGAGTTGCTTGCTAAACGATTCGCTCCGTGAACTCCCGTACTCGCTGTTTCTCCAACTGCGTACAAACCCGGAATATTGGTTCGATTCATCAAGTCAGTTTTAATACCACCCATCCAGTAATGGGCTGCGGGTGTAACGGGAATGGGTTCGGAAAAAACATCAATTCCCCAGCGCTGACAAACTTTGACGATGTTAGGGAACCGATGACGAATTTTTTCTGGAGGAATAGGGCGCATATCCAACCAAACATTTGCTGTAGCGGGGTCTTTTTCTGTTTGCTGGAGGTGAGTAAAGATAGCGCGACTAACGATGTCACGGGGTGCGAGTTCCCCAGATGGATGATAGTCAAATGCAAAGCGTTGTCCTTGATTGTCAATTAAATGCGCTCCTTCACCGCGCACCGCTTCGCTGATTAAAAATCGGTCAGCACCTTGTTTACTTAGAGCAGTGGGATGAAACTGCATAAACTCCAAATCTCTAAGAATTGCTCCCGCACGCCAAGCGATCGCCACACCATCACCAGTGCTGATAGCTGGATTTGTCGTTTGAGCAAAAACTTGGCCACCACCACCCGTTGCTAGTATGACTGCACTAGTCTGAATCCATCTGAGTTCATTTTGATAAAATAAACTGATTCCCCGAATGCGGCGATCGCTATGCAACCACAAATCTAATGCCAAGGCTTGTTGAATAACTGTGATATTACGGCGTTGCAATACCTGATCGCTAAGAGTGGTAATTACTTGGGAACCCGTAGTATCGGCAGCATGAAGCACGCGGTGACGAGAATGAGCGGCTTCTAAAGTTAACGCTAATGCATCACCTTGACGGTCAAAGGCTACACCTAAATCAACTAAAGATTGAATGCATTGAGGAGCTTCTTGAGCCAGAAATTCAACTACAGAGCGATCGCATAAACCAGCACCCGCAACGATCGTATCTTCAACGTGTAATTGAGGAGAATCTTCCGGCGAAACTGCCGCTGCAATTCCTCCCTGCGCCCATTCACTAGCAGATAAAGCAATAGTATCTTTAGTAATTAAGCCAACTTGCAAATCTTGAGGCAAGCAAAGGGCAGTATACAGTCCAGCTGCACCAGCACCCACTACTAAAACATCAAATTGATTCTGAAGAGTGATTTCGGACAAGGTAGTAGATGGGGTAATAGGATTTTGGATTTTAGATTTTAGATTTTAGATTTTAGATTAAATTAAAGACGATGCGCTCAAATGAAAAATAAAGGGCTTTTTACAAAAAAATATACTATTAAGAGACGCTGCACTGCAACGTCTCTAGGTTTATTAAGAATTGACTGAATTAAACACAGAAAATGCTTAAGTCAACAATCCCTGTAATATTGCGATAGTTAACGGCTCATGGGTGAGTTATCTATAAATGCCGTTGTTAATACGTTCAGCACCTTCATTAAATATATCTTCAGTTTTACTAACACTGAAGTTATCTAAATTAGCTTGCAGACGTTTCTTTTGACTTTCGGTTAAATCTTTAATATTCAGGACATCTTCTACGTTTTCGTAGGGAGCATTAAAGACTATTTTCCTCGCAAGTGTCGGATATAGTCCTCGATATCTTTGGAAAGCCCCTATATTGGTATTATTTAAGTCAATTTTGTCACCATAAACATCTGCAAGTCTATCATCTGCTCGGTTCCGCAGTATTCGAGATGAATCAATTGCGAAAATGGGAGTTTTGTTAACGGCAAATGTATCAAAATTTGCTGCTTGGGCTAGGTCTAGGCTACCTAACAATCCCCAAAATCCGATTAACAAACTAAATACTGTTACTAAATGCGCCAATCGTTTCACGATTTTCTACCTCTTTCCATCAAACTTACATAAAAGCTTTAAGCTAATCCTACTCAGATACCATTCAAGACAATATAAATCACATCTGTTCGTAGTAATTAGCTGCCAGCAAAACACAGCAGTCATCAAATACTATACAGCTTATTAATTACTCTAATATTTACTCTTGAGGGCTTTGAGCAATATTTTTGCAAAAAATTATTAAAAATAAATCATTACCCTTCTCAAACTGCAATACGCGATTACATGAACTGCACGGAATCAAGCCGCAATAGCAGCAATTAAAAATAAACTGTCTACTAAGATTGTACTCAAAACCGCACCGCTAAAAGCATACCAGTGCAACTGCTTGTATTTTAAAGGCACAATCCCTACTGTTAATAAAACTACAGCTAGAACAATTGCCCAAGCGACTCCTGCGGGTGTTTGGACTTGTAAAAGCGCCGATCGCAATATCGATGAAGCAGCTTCTGGTTCTACAACCATAATTTGCCGCCAGTAGGGTATTAAATCCACTATGTAAAAATATATATCGGTTAACGCTGTACCTAGTAAAGAACCAAAATAAAACCAGTTACCGACTTTGCCCCAATTACGATACAAACACCACACAGCGAAGGGTAAACCAATGGATTCTACTGGTAAATGCCATAACGGTTCCCAACGCAACCAACCCCAATATATAGAGCCTGCTAACCAACTCCAGCTAAAACCCAAGAGTAAATCTCCCCAAACATATGTTGCACTCCGCGACATTAATAATTTACTCAACCACACCCACACAACTGTTAGCCCTACACTTAACCACGGCAATATTCTGACCAGCGGTGCTTCAATAAATACTGGTACCGAGACTAACAGTACCGCTGCTCCAAATATGAGTAAAGCTTGTCGAGATGTTGCTTTAAATGAGAAAGGTATTAAGGAAGAAGATGGAAAAGATGTTATCAGATCTTCTTCTCGTCCTTGGGGGATTGCCGTGCTAATCACTTTTTGCTTCGCTTTTATGTTTATTTCTAAGGCTTCGAGACTTTCGACTGTTTGAATCACGGGGTTAAAAACTGTATTTGAATATAACGTATTATTAGTCAACTATTTTCATAATATGTTACTTAACTTCACTTTTCTTAAGGTTTTAGATTGATTTCCTGAAAAAATAGTAATATTACCAATCCCCTAGGGGGGCATATTTATAGTACCTCAATTGTAGCCAACTATGAAATCTTTAAAGAAATTACAAAAAATAAAGTCAAATTTACGAGTATGCTGTATCGAGAATTCGGCTTCACGGTTCTGAGCAAGCGGGAAAGGATTTCAACTACCGGATTTTTTTCCTGTAAACGCGAATGAAGCAGTTAAATATGTAATGACTGGTAACTACAGGTAGATAGGTGTACTCATGGCTGTATCCAAACGTTGGCTGTTTCCTTTATTGATGGTCGGAAGTAGCGTTTTATCAGTAGCGACATTTCCGTTAAAAGTTCTGAGTCAGGATGCGACTACCCCCGTCATAGACGGAGCGCAAATGAACGTGTGGCAAGGCATTGTTTTAGGCTTTGTGCAAGGTGCAACCGAATTTTTGCCCATAAGTAGCACGGCGCATTTAAAAGTCGTACCAGTGGCACTTGGTTGGGGAGACCCAGGAGTTGCTTTTAGTGCAGTAATTCAATTAGGAAGTATTGCCGCTGTAATTTGGTATTTTTGGGGAGATTTGACACGAGTACTGACAGGAGCGTGGATTGCGATCGCCAGAAAAGACTATCAAAATACCGACTTTCGGATTGCCGTAGGAATTGCGATCGGTACATTGCCTATACTCTTTTTGGGTGTTTTAGTCAAGTATGGATTTAAAGAGTTTTACGACAATAGTGTACGCAGCTTGACGGTAATCGCAATTGTGTCAATTATCATGGCAGTGCTGCTGGGATTAGCGGAAATAAAGGGTACAAGAGGGCGCAATTTTGAAAAATTAAGAATGACTGATGGGATATTAATGGGTTGCGCTCAAGCTTTGGCATTAGTACCGGGAGCTTCTCGTTCGGGTTCTACCTTGACAGCAGGACTATTCATGGGTTTGGAAAGAGAAACAGCAGCAAGATTCTCGTTTTTATTGGGAATTCCTGCTATTACCTTATCTGGATTAGTAGAACTCAAAGGTTTATTAGAAGTGGGTGCTGGTAGTTCGGGAATGCCTACTTTGATCGCAGGTGTAATATCATCAACAATATTTTCTTATTTAGCGATCGCTTGGTTAGTGAAATTCCTCAAAACTAGAAGCACTTGGATATTTGTTTGGTATCGTTTGATATTTGGTATTGCCATATTAGCCGGTTTATCATTTGGAGTGCTTCAGAATGTATAGTTGAGCATGGGGCATTGTGAATTAGGTTTGCTGTTGTTTCAACGTTAATGGTTGCGATGACTTTTTTTAAACGTCAATTGTTCTGGTTTTTAACCGTAGCATTCGCCATATTAAGCATTGCAGTACATCCATTAAAAACTTTTGCAGCCCAATCTCCGGGTGCTACGGGAGTGCAAATCAAGATGTTGCAAGCGATTTTTTTAGGTTTCGTACAAGGTGCAACGGAGTTTCTACCAATTAGTAGTACTGCTCATTTAAAAGTGATTTCCGTAGCGTTTGGCTGGGGAGACCCTGGAGTTGCTTTTAGTGCTGTAATTCAATTAGGAAGTATAGCAGCAGTATTGTGGTATTTCTGGAAAGACTTATCCAGAATTGTCAAAGGTGCTACTAGAGCTATGGTTCTCTCGGACTACATGGACTTTGATTTCCGCTTGTGTGCAGGTATTATTTTAGGCACCTTACCCATAGCATTCAGCGGAATTATCATCAAGATTTTTATTCCCGACTTTAATAACTCACCGCTCAGGAGTATGACGGCGATCGCCATTGCTTCTATAGTTATGTCAATATTGTTAGGATTAGCAGAAAAATTCACCAAACGTCAGCGCGACTTTGAGCATCTGACAATGGTAGACGGGTTGTTAATGGGTATAGCTCAAATATTAGCCTTGATTCCCGGTGTATCTCGTTCGGGTTCGACTTTAACAGCAGGATTATTTTTAAATTTAGAACGGGAAACCGCAGCCAGATTTTCGTTTTTACTCGGTATTCCCGCTATTTCCTTAGCTGGGTTAGTCCAACTACAAGATTTCTTTGCAGCAGGAGTTGATGGTAGTCAGATAGCTTCCTTAGTAGCAGGAATAACTTCATCGACCATATTTTCTTATATTGCGATCGCGGGTTTGTTGCGTTTTCTTAAAACTCAAACTACTTGGGTATTTGTGTGGTATCGGTTAATATTCGGAGTCGCGATCTTAGGTGGTATTTCAGCAGGCTTTTTGCAAAATAGTTAGGAGTTATTTGTAGAGACTTCTCAGTGCTACGTCTTCATGATTAGCAAAAAAATATCCGATTCTACCCATATTCGTCTAGGAGTGCAAGTCCTAGTTTAAAAGCATAAGTCCATTAAAATGGACTGATAATCTAGTGGAAACTAATTTACAGATTGGCTTCAAAACCAGTTATTTTATTGTTATCTCAATTATTTCCCGATTTCTTATTTATAACTCCTAACTCCTAACTCCTAACTCCTAACTCCTAACTCTCACTTCCTAACTCATGAACATTAGTCCCGCTCGCATTACAAAAGTATTACCGGATTCTATCGGTGCAGAAATCGGATTTGATGTAGGTGATGCGATCGTTAGTATTAACGGTATGCGTCCCCGCGATTTGATTGATTATCAATTTTTATGTGCTGATGAAGTTTTAGAATTAGAAGTTTTGGATGAGAAGGGAAAAACTCATCAAATTGAAATTGAAAAAGATTACGATGAAGATTTGGGTTTAGAGTTTGAAACAGCGCTTTTTGATGGTTTAATTCAGTGCAATAATCGTTGTCCTTTCTGTTTTATCGATCAACAACCACCGGATAAACGTTCTAGTTTGTATTTCAAAGATGATGATTATCGCTTAAGTTTTTTGTATGGTTCGTACTTGACTTTAACTAATTTATCCCAACGGGAATGGGACAGAATTGAACAGATGCGATTGTCACCGCTGTATGTGTCCGTTCATGCGACAGAACCCGAAGTTAGAATTAGATTGTTAAAAAATCAACGTGCGGGAGAAATACTACAGCATATTAAGTGGTTTCAAGAAAGACGGTTGCAAATTCACGCACAAGTTGTTGTTTGCCCTGGTATCAATGATGGCGTACACTTGGAACAAACTTTGCGCGATTTAGCGTCTTTTCATACTGGTGATTTACCTACCGTAGCATCTGTAGCGGTTGTACCAGTGGGTTTGACGCGCTTTCGTCCGCAAGAAGATGAGCTTGTACCCGTGACGCGAGAAAAAGCACGAGAAGTAATTTTTCAAGTGCGGAAGTTTCAACAAGAATTAAAACAAAATTCTGGTTCAAACTGCGTCTGGTTAGCTGATGAATGGTTTTTAATTGCGGGGGAAGAACTACCATGTGAAGCGGAATACGAGGATTATCCTCAAATTGATAATGGTGTCGGTTCGATTCGTTTGTTTATTAAACAATTTCTGAAAACTGCACGGGAATTATTACCAAAGAAAGTTGAGAACAGAAAGTTAACTTGGGTTGTGGGGAATGCTGTTGAGCAAGCTTTTCAACCTCTTGTAAAGCAGTTAAATGCGGTTTCTGGTTTGTCCGTTAATATGCTTGCTTTATCTAGCGATTATTGGGGACAAGATATCAGCGTTACTGGTTTATTAACGGGTCACGATTTAATTTTAAAACTGCAAGGAGTTGATTTAGGAGATGGAATTTTATTGCCGAGTGTGATGTTAAAACATGGAGAATTAATATTTCTAGATGATAAAACAGTGGAAGAAGTTGAGAGTAGTTTAAACGTTAAAATTTTCCCAGTGGCAAATGTCGAAGAGTTAATTGAAATTTGTATTAAATAGTTATTGTTTTTATCTTTAATGATAGATAAATATTTTTTATTTTGCCTGTTATTTTGCCTGATAGGATACCATATTTATTCAACAATAATGTAGTAGTTTCTCTATTGAATGAAGCACACAATTAAAACCTCACCCCCTTCCCCTCTCCTTATTAAGGAGAGGGGTGCGGTCGGCGGGGTGAGGTTCAGTCTGTATTGTACCCAATTGAAAACGGCTATATCTTTTTTAAGACTGTTTACCATACCTGGCTAAATATTTTTTTACTCAAATATTCAACATTTTAATAGATACCATCCCGTCAATCCAAAATCTAAAATCTAAAATCCAAAATCGAATAGGGGGCTAATAGTGACATACCAAATAAAAGGAATCAGAAGAATCAAATTAAGGTCGATTAAAACTGGGTTATTATTATTAAATTGTCAGTTTTTATGTACTTTATTAAATATTTTACCGGCTGCGGCAGCAACCGAACCTACAATCAGCGTGGTTCAAAGTCGCGAAAATACGAGTCAGTGGCAAGGTATAACTAATCGCTTGGAGTCAGCAGGGGTTAATTACTGTGTGATTTCCTTAAATAACATCAGAAGTAGTGCTGATTGGGGAAGCCGCACGGTGTTGTTTTTACCTAACGTCGAAAAATTAACGCCATCACAAGCAATTACTTTGGAAGAATGGGTAAATAAAGGTGGTCGCGTGATTGCTAGCGGTCCGGTGGGAAGTTTATCCGCTCCGGGGGTACGTAGATTAATGCAAAATATTTTGGGAGGTTATTGGGGGTTTAGTTTAGACACACCCGAAAAACTGCAACTTTCTAGTAATAAGTTACAGAAATGGGCAAGTAGTGACAAATTAATGGGAGAAGTGCGCGGTGGTGTTGTAGTTCCTGATGATACTAATCAAACCGCTGCTGTATGGAACAACAAAGATAATTCCGCAGCAGTTTTAGCTAGCGATCGCTCTACGTTTTTTGGCTGGAGATGGGGAGTAGATACCGCAGCAAATCCGCAATTAGATAGTGCTTGGTTGCAAGCTGCTTTGAAACGACATACAACACCGAGTACTATTACCAGTGTTCCCGGTGGTTCTCCTACCTGTGCTAATTCAGTTGCAGAAAATCCCAATTCAACACCGAATAATTCTCCATCTTCCTTTAATATTACCGCTGTCGTTCCCAATAATCCTCTTCCTAACATCAACTTCAGACGTTCGGATGAACTATCGGATGAACCAATCGACCATTTACAAGATAGTGTACGTCTGGATATTCAAGCCGACTCGCGCAAACCAATTAGTAGTAACGAAGCCATAGTATTACAACAAGAACTACTAAAACTAATTGGTCGAGTTGAAAGTTCTAACTTAGCATCTGCGGCGATAAATCCCGGAATTCAATCTGCAAAAGCACAATCTGCGGAGTTTGCATCTACTCAACCCGGTGCATTAACTGTTAACAGTCAGCAAGCGATATCACAAGCTAATGTAATTGTCAAACAAATACCTCAGTTGGTAGCACAGAAAAAATACGCAGAAGCTCGCAAACAGTGGTTAACAGCCAAAGCTTCCTTATGGAATCAGTTCCCGGTCAGCAGAAAGTTAGCTCAACCAGAAATCCGCGCTATCTGGCTGGATCGAGGAACGATTGTCAACGCTAGAAACGAGCAAGGACTAGCACAAGTTTTTGATCGATTATCGCAAGCAGGAATTAATACAGTCTTTTTTGAAACCGTAAATGCTGGTTATACAGTTTATCCCAGCAAAGTCGCACCCCAGCAAAATCCCTTGACTCGTAATTGGGACCCGTTAAAATCTGCCGTGAAATTAGCTCACGCTAGGAATATGGAATTACACGCTTGGGTGTGGGTTTTTGCAGCAGGGAACCAGCGACATAATCAGATTTTAAATATTGACTCCAACTATCCCGGACCAGTGCTTGCTGCTCATCCAGATTGGGCTGGTTACGATAAACGAGGAAAGATGATTCCTCAAGGTCAGAACAAGCCGTTTTTCGATCCAGCAAATCCTCAACTACGTCAGTATTTATTAAATCAGTACCAAGAAATTGTTACCAACTACGACGTAGACGGCTTGCATTTAGACTATATTCGCTATCCCTTCCAAGACGATCGCCGCAACCTCAGTTACGGTTACGGTCAAGCAGCGCGATCGCAGTTTAAACAAAGTTATGGAGTCGATCCGATGCAAATTTCGCCGACTCAAACCGATCTGTGGCAAAAATGGACAGCATTTCGTACCCAACAAATTGATAGCTTTGTGGCTCAAGTTTCGCAAAAAATGCGCCAACAGAAACCCGATTTAATTATGTCTGTGGCAGTGTTTCCACTACCAGAACAAGAAAGAATTCAAAAATTACAACAGCATTGGGAAGTTTGGGCAAATCGAGGCGATATAGACTTAATTGTTCCCATGACTTATGCCTTAGATACCTCAGCTTTCAGCAGATTAGCACAGCCTTGGATATTATCGAGAAAATTGGGTTCTGCTCTGTTAGTTCCCGGAATTCGTTTACTAAATCTACCGACTTTAGGAGCTTTCGATCAAATACAGTTAATTAGAGATTTACCAGTAGGTGGTTACGCATTATTTGCTGCTGAAAACTTACAGAATCAGCAGCTACAGCAAGTTTTTAACAGTACTCAAGGTCAAGCTCAACAAGATCCAATACCTTACCGTCAACCATTTAAAACTGCCGCTTTGCGTTACACTTCCCTACAAAAAGAATGGGAGTTTGTATTGCAAAACAAGCAGTTACAGATGTCTAACACCGGCATTTCGGAATTTAACGCTCAAGCAGAAATCTTACAAAACGCTCTAAATCAACTTGCAAACTCTCCATCAACAGCAAACTTACAAACGACAAAAGCATCATTAACCCGCTTTCAATCCCAATTTAGAACACTAATGCGTCAACACGCTTTAAATAATTCGTACCAAGTCGGAGTATGGGAAAATCGTCTTGCCACAATCGAAAGATTAATCAGTTTCGGAGAACGCAAAAATAAAAAAAGTTAAGAATGAGGAGTTAGGAGTTAGGAGTTAGGAGTTAGGAGTTAGGAGTTAGGAGTTAATTAATTGAATTTCTCCCCATCTCCCCATCTCCTTGTCCCCTACTCTTCACTAGTATCTTCTGCAACAGCAACAGGATCGGAACCGCTTGAATCTTGTTCTGCAACAGTCTCTAATACTTCTTCGGGTTTAGGTTCAACTTTAGCAGGAGGTTTGGGAGGACGAGCTAAAGCCGGATTGAGCGGGGTTCTTACTTCATCTCTTTCAGATGATTTTCCACCTCTACCTTTACCTTTACCTCTACCTTCACCTTTATCTCTACGATTATCTCGATCTTGATCGCGATCTTTACGATCTGATTTTACGGGAGGTGCAAAGCTTTGACTTCTTGGACTGGTTTGGGGACTGGTTTGAGGACTGGTTTGAGGACTAGTTTGAGGACTAATTTGGGGACTAATTTGGGGACTAGTTTGAGGACTAGTTTGGAGACTGGGTTGAGAACTGCTTTCGGGATTGCTTTCAACGTCGGGTTTTGCCTGACGCTCGGATTTTTTAATTGGACGTTCTACCATTGTTAATTTCTATTAATTTATTTGTATGATATATGGTTTTGGCTATTAACAAACCCTTCGCGTACACATTTGAAGGACTTTAGCTATACCATTGTTACGAACCTTCAGGTGCTTGAGATGGCTTGCTCAATCGCAAAGACTGCTTGGTATTGTCCAAAGAAAATTGTATAATAATTACCGCCAAATTTCTCGAAGGTTCGCGAGAGACGTTTTAACATAAAAATTTTTATATTTCAAGACTGGGCTATTTGAAATAGATAGTATTATTTTGCATGATATCTCATCTCCGGCTTCCCTCTCCTTACTAAGGAGAGGGATTGAGGGTGAGGTTTTATACACTATACTTATATCGTCCTTTTTCTCAACTCCCTACTCCCTATCCATTACTGAGCCATAACAATCTCACCATCTTTAATATTTAGTAATTTGGAAACAACAACCTTTTCTCCTGGCTGCAATCCTTCGATTACTTGGTATTTATTATCTACAATCTTACCTAGTTTTACCTGTTTTTGTTTGGCTACTAATTGAGGAGTTGCTGCGGTCGAATTTGATTCAACTACATATACAAAGGCTTCTCCAGCGATGCGAAACACTGCTTGAGTAGGAATTAACAAGCCAGAAGATTGATTCCAGTTGATTCTCGCTCTGGCAAATTGTCCCGCTTGCATTTTCCCTTCTGTATTATCAAACAAAGCTTTAACTAGTACCGTGCGAGTATTATCATTAACTTCTGGAGCAATAAAAAATACTTTTCCCATACCAATATTTTCACTTTTAGCATCGAGCAATTCTACCGGCATCCCTTTACTCAACTGTGTTTTTTTTTCAAAGGAAACCGGAATATCGACTTCTAAAGGTTGATTTTGAGTGACAGTAGCAACTCGGGTTGAAGGGTTTACCAAATCTCCGACTTTTACGGAAATATTCGCGACTGTACCCGTGAAGGGAGCATTAATTTTGTAGTCTTGAAGTGGTGTTGGCTGGGAAATTTTATTTCCAGGATTTGCTTGTACTTGTTGAAATGCTTTTTCTAAATTAGATACAGTTACTCGCTGGGCTTGTATTTGAGTATCTAAATTATTCAAAATTGTTTTAGCTGCTGCAAGCTGTTGCTCGTAGTCATCTTTTATTTGTCTTGATACGGCTCCTTGTGCAGCTAAATCAGTATATTTATCATATTTTTGTTGATTTAATGTGACATCTTTAAGTAATAATAAGCGTTGAGATTCTAATACTTGAAGCTGGTTGTTAGCGTTTTGTATTTGTTGTTGAGTGGTTTGTAAAGTAATGGAATTGCTGCTATTTGTATTACTAATTTGAATAGGTTGATTGTTCGAGTTAATTTGTAATAAAGGTGCTTCTGCTGCAACTTTGCTGCCAACTTTTACGAATATTTGCGATACTTTACCTTGGGTATTTGCTTGAAGACTAGCGGAACGTAACGATTGTAGGCTAGCAATAAATTCCGAACTTTCTTTAATTTGTCCTGGTTGTACTTCAGCTAGTTTGACTGATACCGCTGGTTGTTGCACGGTGGTAGTTGGAGACGAATTGTTTTTGCGAGCAAGCAAATGCCACAATATTACGACTCCACCAACTGTTAAGGTCACAGGTAACAATATCAAAAGTAAACGTTGCCATAATGGCGATCGCACTGGTTTTTGAGGGTTGTTTCCTTGAAGTTTGGTTTGAGATTCTGGAGATTTCATGACTTTTTCAAAACTGACGACAAATGAAGCGCTACTGAGATCGAGATTGATTTTTTAGATCGTTAGATCGATTTAGTATTTTTAAAGGGTAGAAGGGAGCAGGTGATGGAGAACACGAAAAAGAAATATTTATCAATTATATTAGTTCATAAGCTACTAAATAACCATAAATTAAAACAACTATAAATAATAAATACATAAAAAAGATACACTTAACCTGCGGTAAATACTATAAAATACCCGCAAACTTTAAGCGGCGCGATATATTAACTATTTTCATAAACTCATTTTATCTAAAGCTGACGATTTATTTGTATATAAATAATAAATTTATTTTACTGTAAGATTGGAGACATTATTTACATTAATCCTGGCGACTAGAAGTCGCGGCTACACAGGCAAAGTCCACCTTCGTGGACTCTATAAAATAACCCGCGCAGGCGGTGAATCTAGTTGGCGGTGTCGGTTTCCGTCCCGCCGACATAGTGAACCCGGAGGGGTTTTAATTGTGTAGCTGCGGTAACAAAGCGCCAGGTATTTCTTTTTCTCACATTTGCAATTTATATAAAAAACAAAAAAATAAAAAGAGGCGGAATTCCACCTCTAAAAAGTTTTAACCTTTAGTCAAGCGAATATGCTCCATTATTCGCTGCTTTCTATCAACAGAATCAAGTTTAGGTTTGATAAAATCATTTGTACTGCGAGCGAGATGCTCCATAATTCGCGTTTGACGGTCGGATTTATCAGCCATGTTTGCTAAGTAAAAAAAGTATGCGAAACAATAGATGGAACGGGCAAAATATTAATTAAATATTGCACTTCCACATTAATTTTATTGTAATACAAACCTGCGATTATTTTTCAGGCAAATGATTTTTATTAATCAAAAATATATCGCTTACATAAATTAATTTATGTCAAATATATGGTCGCAATCAAAAATAAGATTATTGACAAAATTAAGATTTTGTATTGAATAGAGAATAATTAACAAAATCCGCTTATTATTTTCAGAGTAACGCTCTTAGTCGCCTGAAATGTCTAACATTGTCAAACAGCCATGTGATGCTGGAGTAATTCATGCCAAACCATGCTCTACTTCTTGTTCTCGGATTACCGAACGTTGGGTGCTTGTCGCAACTATACTAGGTTCGAGTATGGCAATGATTGATGGAACTGTTGTTAATGTCGCGCTGCCAATATTGCAAGAAGCAATGAACGCAAGTTCGATTCAAGTGCAGTGGGTAGTTGAATCTTATGCTTTATTTCTTGCAGCTTTGATTTTGGTCGGTGGATCTTTAGCAGATAGATTTGGCAGACGGTTAATTTTCGCTTGTGGAATTGCTTTATTTGCTTGTGCTTCTGGATGGTGTGCTTTATCCTCTGACATCAATCAATTAATAATTGCTCGTGGTTTTCAAGGAATCGGTGGTGCATTGTTAGTTCCTGGAAGTTTAGCAATTATTAGCGCTTCTTTTAGCGAAAATGAGCGAGGTAAAGCCATTGGCACTTGGTCAGGTTTTACGGCGATAACTTCCGCATTAGGACCAGTTTTAGGCGGTTGGTTCATAGAAAATCTTTCTTGGAGATGGATATTTTTTATTAACGTACCGATCGCGATCGCAGTAATATCAATTTTATTTCGTTACGTTCCTGAAAGTCGTGACCGCGAATTTACCCGGCTTGATTATTGGGGAGCGATGCTAGTAACTTTAGGTTTGGGTACAACGGTATTTGGATTAATTGAATCTTCTAATTTAGGTCTTTTCAATCCTTTAGTAATAGCTTGTTTACTATTTGGAATACTTATTTTAGGTGCGTTTATTTTTGTAGAGGCAAATATCTACAGTCCAATGATGCCTTTATCTTTATTTAAATCGCGTACTTTTAGCGGTGCAAATTTATTGACGCTATTACTTTATTCAGCTTTGGGGGGAGTCTTCTATTTTGTTCCTTTTAACTTGATTCAGGTGCAAGGTTATTCCCCGACAGCTGCTGGTGCAGTATTTTTACCGTTTATTTTGATCATGTTTTCTATGTCCCGCTGGTCTGGTAGTTTAGTAAATCGTTATGGTGCTAAATTACCCTTGATGGTCGGGCCATTAATCGCAGCAGTTGGCTTTATGCTGTTCGCAATACCTGGAATTAATGTGAATTACTGGACAACATTTTTTCCCGCGATTCTAGTATTAGGTTTGGGGATGACAATAAGCGTCGCTCCCCTGACAACAACCGTCATGGGTGCAGTTAAGCAACGTCAAGCCGGTATCGCTTCTGGAATCAATAATGCTGTTTCCCGTACCGCTGGACTACTTGCGATCGCTATTTTCAATATTTTTGTTTTCAACGCTTTCAATTACAATCTTGATCGACGTTTGGTAAACTTAAACGTACCACCTCAAGTACAGTCAATATTAGCAAAAGAAAGAATTAACTTAGCAGGTGCAAAAATTCCCGATAATATCAGTGACAAATTAAAAGATGGACTAGAACAAGCAATTGCATTATCCTATGTAGACAGTTTTCGTCTAATAATGTTTATTGCCGCAGCTTTAGCATTAGCAAGCGCTGGAGTGGCATTATTAACTATCAACGAACGACAGAAACCTTTGTAAGCAGGTTAAAGGTGTAATAACTCTAGGACTTACGCATTGACAGAAAAAACAAAATATGTATGTGGGGAAAGCTATATCTATCGTAGGGGTTTAGCAGTGCTAAACCCCTACTCCGAACTCTTAACTATTACTATTGTTCATCTCTCTCCCCATCTCCCCATCCCCCCATCTCCCCATCTCCCTACTCCCTACTCCCTACTCCCTACTCCCTACTTATTATGAAAGGCTTGCAAATTCCCCGTTTACGCATAGGTGAAGAAGCAGAAGAAAACCGTCATGCTACCTGGTTAGAACTTTTTTACGATTTGGTTTTTGTGGTTGCTGTCTCGCAAATTGCCCATTATTTACAGCAAGATGTTTCTTTAAAAGGCTTTCTGGGCTTTGTTTTTTTATTTATACCCGTGTGGTGGGCTTGGATTGGAACTACATTTTATGCAAATCGATTTGATAGCGATGATATTAAACATCGGCTGTTGACTGGTTTACAAATGTTAGCTGTAGCGGCTCTTGCGGTAAATATTCATCATGGTTTAGGTGAAACTTCTGTTGGGTTTGCGATCGCTTATGCTGCAACAAGATTTGTCTTAGTTTTGGAATACCTGCGGGTTATTAAACATATTCCTCAAGCACGAGGTTTAGCAACTCATTACTGCACTGGTTTCTCTATTGCTGCGGTTTTATGGCTAGTATCGGCTTTTGTACCAATTCCTATACGGTTTGTACTTTGGGGATTGGGTTTAGTTATAGATTTCAGTACAGTAATTACTACAAAACGCTTTCAAATTGCCTTGCTTCCCCATCCCGAACATTTACCCGAACGTTTTGGACTTTTTACGATTATTGTTCTGGGTGAAGCAATTATTGCGGTTGTAAATGGGGTTTCCGAACAAAAATGGGACGTACAAAGCGCAATTTCTGCGGTGTTCGGTTTCAGTATCGCTTTTGGTTTGTGGTGGATTTATTTTGAAAATGTTACAGGTTCGGTTTTACAGGGTACTGGTGCTAATAAAAAAATAGGATTGTTTCAAGTTTGGCTTTACGGACATTTACTATTAGTAATTGGACTCGCTACTACAGGGGTTGGAGTCGAACACGTTATTATGAGCGATGCTAATCAAGCTTTACCAACTCCCCAACGCTGGCTGATTTGTGGTGGTGTAGCGCTTTGCTTATTGAGTTTAAGTATTCTCCACAGGACGGGAATCATTTTTAAATGTAAAGTGCGAGCTAAATACAGACTTGGTGCGGCTGCAATTTTGATTTTTCTAGCTGTAGTTGGAATAAGTCTACAGCCTGTAGTGGTTATTGGGTTAATAGCTGTGGTTTGCGCGACTCAGGTAATCGAAGATTTGTACCAAAGTGGTGAGTTGTTCGCGTCCAAATAACGATCGGGGGCAACATTTAAGTACTCGTGCAAAATAAATTAAACATTTCGTCTGGGGAGGGAATAGGGTTGGGGGGAATAGGCAAGGTTTATATAACTCACGAGTAATTATATAAATAATTTTGCATTAGTCATATTTATTTTCTATTTGCTATCACTCACAATACAATTTTCTAACTATATAATATTGACATATCATTATGATTAAAAATTATCATGATATTTTTATTAAAAACCTTGGCAAAGTTTTAAATAGCTGCAATTAATTTATATTTTGTTAGAGGTATGCTTTAATAATTTGTAAATTAGTATTATTTAATAATTGAACTTAAATCGGTTGTGATGAATAAAACGAATGATTCCAAAGTTAATCGAGTCTCAACCGCGTTAACGAAATATTAAATTTGATGATTGTCGAAACAAACTGAATATTTTTGTGATGACAAGCTAACTTTTGACCTTGAGTATAAATAGAAATTTTTTCTAAGCAATATCGGTTATCAAGAGTAAAACTCTAACTAAAAGAGATTTCTAATCCCCATGTTTGATTTGCCTCAGATATCGATTAATAAACTACTGATGGCTTTACCTCCTGGGGAATATCAGCGACTTATTCCTTACCTAAAACCGATCGATCTAGCTTTAGGACAAGTGATTTACGAACCACAACAAGTAATCAAAGAAGTCTATTTTCCTTTAGGAGCGATGATTTCTTTAGTTTCTATAATGAAAAATGGTTCAACTACAGAAATTGGTTTGGTAGGTAATGAAGGAATGATCGGTATTCCCGTTTTTTTGGGAGGAAATATCACTACAAATCGTGCGATCGTGCAAATTGAAGGAAATGCCATGAAAATGGATGCTTCAGTACTGCGAGAAGAATTTTTAAAAGGACAACAGCTACAGAAAAATTTATTGCTGTATACCCAAGCAAGATTAACTCAGATATCGCAAATCGCTGCTTGTAAATCCCATCATCTCATAGAAGCAAGATTTGCTCGCTGGCTACTGTCAATTCACGATTGCGTACAGAAAAGCGAGTTACCGCTCACCCAAAAGTTTATCTCCGAAATGCTCGGAGTTCGTCGTGCTAGTGTTACAGAAGCTGCGATCGCGCTGCAAAAAGCCGAATTAATCAAGTACAGCAGAGGACAAATTACCGTTTTGAAAAGGAAGGAGTTGGAACAAGCAGCTTGCGAATGTTACGGCTTAATCAAAAACGAATTTACCCGCTTGCTCGATAACAGCGTAAATTCATGAATTTTATATTTTCTTAAACTTTTGGCTTATGCGTACCATAGCGTACTGAACTTTTTTGTAATCGAGTTATTCTTTTGTTTACACAGATGCAGTGTAAGCAGCCGTTATACCATTTTTGATTTTAAATTTTGAGGATAACCCGATTCAGTATTAGGGAATCCACTAGAATTATTTTTTTCAATTTGGTATTGATAATTTGCCGATGCTGTAGTGTTTCTAAAGAAAGATACCTTCAGACATCAGTAGATAGTTTTTTAGTCTTCTTGTGTCGTCAGGTGCTTTTCAAGATGCTCCCCCAAGAAGATTGTTTTTTTTGATATGTCCGAAGATACTGATGGTGTAATAGTTAATCAATTACTGGCAGCTTTACCTCCAGAAGATTACCAACACATAGCTCCTCATTTAGAGAATATTTATTTGATGGCTGGGGAAGTTTTATGCGAACCGGGAGAAACCATGAGGGAAGTTTATTTCCCGAACTTGTCTATGATCTCTTTAGTTTCGATCATGGAAAACGGTTCTACAACAGAAATTAGCTTAGTAGGTAGAGAAGGTATGGTAGGTTTACCTGTTTTCTTAGGGGGTTCCTCTACCATCAGTCGTGCGATCGTGCAGATGGATGGTACTGCTATGAAGTTAAATGCTAATATTCTCAGAAAGGAGTTTGATCGGGGGGGAGAACTGCAAAGACTTCTATTGCTCTACACACAAGCATTATTTACTCAAGCCTCGCAAAATGCTGCCTGCAATCGACAGCACAATATAGAAGAAAGACTCGCTCGTTGGTTACTGACAGCGCAAGACTGCATCATTAAAGATGAATTACACCTGACCCAAGAATTTATTTCTCATATGTTGGGTACTCGTCGTTCTGGGGTCACGGTTGCAGCCGGTACTCTCCAACAAGCTGGAATGATTCGCTATACAAGAGGTAGAATTAGTATTCTTAATCGTGTTGCACTTAAAGCTACAGCCTGCGAATGTTATGACGCAATCAAAAATGAGTACAATCGCTTGCTTAAATTTAAATAAATTCCAGGTATGAGTACGTTAGCGTACAGACACTTATCAACCCGTTATGGGATTTTAAATGAATAACTAAATCATTTACACAGTTTTAAATTATCAGGTTATTTATTTGAGGGATTTTTGAATGGCAAGGCACAAGAAGATTATTCTTACCTCTCAAAAGTGAGAAATGTTTTAATCGGTAAATAAACGGTGGCTCGTTAGTAAAATGTGTATTAAATTCAATAATAGCAAGCATTTATATAGATACTTGCCACTGATAAAATAAACTTTTTACAACCGACTATTTAGGCGCAAAATTAACAGCAAATTCATTTTTTTATCGATAAATCAATAGTAAGATCAAAATATTTTACATTCCAGCTTATCTTCATGGATGAGATATTTTTTGATTAAGCTTTTGAATTTAGAGGAAAATTGTGTGAATAATCTGTTAACAGTCACAATGATTTTATGCGAATTTTGTACCTGAAATAAACGAGCCAACATGAAATCCAGAGGGACAAGTAGATGTGTGAACGGCAATACGATAAAAGAAAAGAATTAAAATCAATTATACTTATGGGGACTTGTCCATGTTGCAGTTCCAATAAAGTAAAATATTGTGAATATCTGACAAATCGGACGTTTGAGTTTCAATGTTTTAGCTGTGGTTGGAAATCTGAATATAATTCAACCGAATTGAAAGAAGCTTCGACTAACTGGTTTCCTATAAAAAGGTAATATGTTATGAAAATATTTTAGAAAACTTCTGTAAATGGAGAACGTTAGAGTTGAAACAAGTATATATTTAACAATTAAATAAATATGATTTAATTAATTAGATAATTATAAAAGTTAGTAAATATGAGAATATTTTTATGATGATTCAAGTCGGAAGTTTGGTTAAAATCCTATATCCTGAATACGCATCTGAGTTTTGTGGTGTAGTTGAAGCACAGGAAAATACACCAGGTCGCTGGATAATTAGATTGGAAGATACTCTCGGTGATAGTAAGGAAGCTTTATTGTTATCTTTAGACGAATCAGAAATTGAAGTCTTTGGATAAACGGTAAAAAGTAGTAAATTATAAAAGTCTGGGAGCTTTAAACGAACTCACCCATTTCTTTTATGTCTACACCAGTTTCATCCCCATCTGCGATCGCAGCAACCTCACTTGCTCTTTCATCTCTTCATATTCGTCTGGAAAGTTTAGAAAAAAAGCATCAGTGGTTGCTCAAGCAAATTAAGAAAAAACGCACCGAACAACAGAATTTTCTCGAACAAATGCGTTCTGTAGCTACGGAAATACATGGTAGATGTACTCCTTGTTTCCAAAAAATGGCGCATTTAGACGAGGAAATACACGCAATTTTCGATGAAATTTTAACAGCACGGAAGTTAGGAAAGCAGACCAGGAGAAATATTGAACAGGTTTATCGTAGTCTGCAAGTTGCACGAATAATCAGTGTCAAACTTGATTTTACCGAAGACGATAGCTTAGAAGATTTTTTGGATACAGAGGAAGAGGGAGATTTTTCTGATTTCTTCGATGAAAATGGCGATCGCGATACCGAGCAAGAATATCAACAACCGCAACCAGATTTTTGTGTAGGTAAGAGTGGTGAGTCGAAAAAGATTCGTCAAACGTTTTTGAGATTAGCTGAGATATTTCATCCTGATAAAGTCACGGACAGCGATATCCAGATGCATCATACAGAAATTATGAAGGAAATTAATAAAGCATATCAAGAAGGTGATTTAGCCAGATTGTTGGAAATTGAAAGATTGCATCAGGTAGAAGAATCATTTTCCTTTGATAGCGAAGATGATGTAACTCGGAAGTGTAAAAAATTGGAGCAGCATAACGAATTTCTACAAGCTCAATATGAAAATTTAAAAAACGAGCTTCGACTTGCGAAAAATACCAATGAAGGACAAATAGTTTCGGGTTACAGAAAAGCCGTTCGAGAAAAAATAGACCCGATCGCTCAAATGGTACAACAAGTGGAAGCTGAAATTACAGTAATTTCTTCTATATGTAACTTTGTGAAAGATTTTAAAGACAAGAAAATTACAATTAAAGAATTTCTTGACGGACCTCCAGTATTACGACAAAGAAATCAAGAAATGATTGATAATTTGTTTGAGGAGATGTTTGGATTTGAGGAATTTTGAGTATTTGCAAGTTAGTTTAAGCAAAATATTTAGTTATCAGAAGTTGAGATGTAGGATTACTGCATCTCTATTTTGTTATTTAAGTATTATATATAGCTAAATTATGCTATTAAAAAACTATCTTTTAAGTAATACCGTTTCTTTATAAAGATACGCCTAATTTAGCCTACGCAGGTAGGCTTTGTAATATTAGCCCCAGCCTTCTAGGCTGCGGTTATTTTAGCGCATCCTCTGACTTACTTAGCAATATTTTCAATTGCTCGATCAATCAAATTTTCTCCAGCCAAAACCGTTTCCACTGTGTTAAATTGCTGTCGTAACTCCGCAGCACCGTTAAAACCTTTTGCATACCAAGCCATATGTTTTCGTGCTTGATAAATTCCTCGATTTCCCTTGTATTCCCACAAAGCTTTTAAATGTTCTTTAGCGCATTCCAAAAGCTCGATAGTTGTTGGTGAAGCTAATTTTTCTCCAGTTTTGAGATAATGATCGATTTCTCCAACTAAAAACGGATAACCCAAAGTACCCCGCGAACACATCACCCCATCAGCACCAGTTGTTTCCAAACACTTAATTGCTGATTCCACAGAAAAAATGTCTCCATTAGCAATTACGGGAATATCAAGCACTTCCTTAACGCGAGCAATCCATTCCCAACGAGCATTTCCGTTGTATCCCTGAGCGCGAGTTCGTCCGTGTATGGTAATCATTTGCGCTCCTGCATCCTGCATTCGTTGAGCAAAATCGAGGATAGTAATTTCCGCGTCATCCCAACCGATGCGAGTTTTAACTGTTACCGGGATATCTACGGCGCTGACAACTTCTCTAACTATTGCTTCAGCTACTTCCGGCTGTCGTAATAGTGAAGAACCGCCGCCTTTTTTAGTGACTTTATTTACCGGACAACCCATATTTATATCAATAGTATCCGCACCTTCTGCTACCGCTTTTTGAGCAGCTTGGGCAAGAAAATCTGGACGACAATCAAATAATTGAATACTGATGGGACGCTCGTTGATATCAACATCCATCACTTTTGGTAGCTCTTTAACATGAGCCAAACCCGAAGCATGAACCATCTCGGTATACATCATTGAATCCGGTGCGTAGCGACGCACGAAACGCCGAAATACCAAGTCGGTTACACCTGATAAAGGTGATTGTAAAACTCGGCTGTTGACTTCCACCGAGCCAATTTTTAAAGGTGTTGAAAGTTTTGTTTTTAGTTCGGGGGAAAGCATTAATAATAGGTTAAAAGTTAATTGGCGGTTGAAACCGCGTCTACACAAACAAAGTCCACCTTCGTGGACTAAATAAACTGATAAACTCGTGTTTGCTTCAAGTCGCTTAATCCAAACATGGCTTCAATCTCCTTTCTGCTCATGTTGATTTCAAGATTGATTTTCCAGTTGTTTTCTAACTTCTTCTAAATCCAAATCTAATTCTTTTGCAGTGTCTTCCAAGCTTAATCCTAATCGTAATAATACAGGTATAAGTTCTAAACTTTTCTGCCGTGCGCCTTCTTCTCTTCCTTCTTGTATTCCTTCTTCGACTCCTTCTTGATAAACTCGTGTTTGCTTCAAGTCGCTTAATCCAAACATGGCTTCAATCTCCTTTCTACTCATTTTAGGGAATTTGTAAACTAATATTGTCTCTATCAATTCTAATAATTGTCTTTGCTGTTCGATGTTGATTTCTTGCTGGGTTCTGGCG
Organism: Rivularia sp. UHCC 0363; assembly: GCF_034931125.1. Classification (NCBI taxonomy): domain Bacteria; kingdom Bacillati; phylum Cyanobacteriota; class Cyanophyceae; order Nostocales; family Rivulariaceae; genus Rivularia; species Rivularia sp. UHCC 0363. The sequence continues at coordinate 32,365 of NZ_JAYGHM010000022.1, forward strand.
ATTAAATCCCTTGCGGCAACAATGGCAGTATTTTTATCTTCAATTATTAATTTTATGGTAGCAATTCCTACTGGTAATGATGTTGTTTCTCCTAATTCATCTAAATAAATTCTGCTGACACGTCCGCTTTGAAAGAATTCGCTGTAATGATTGATATCTGCTGTATCTATGCTACGACTGGGATAAATTACTATTCCTCTCCAAGGATTTTTAGATTTGTTTTGACGAAGGTATAATGTTATTTCTGAAAATACTCTTAAATAAATTTCTTCGTCGCTTTGAAATTGAACTTCTACAAAGTATATTGGGTTTTCTTCTCCTTGACTGGGGAGAAAAACGCCGTCGATTCGGAATGCTGTTTGTTTAATTTCGATTGAGGAGAATTCGTAAGCATCTGCGGTTTGAGGTGAATTACCAATTAATTCAAAAAAGATGCTGGGGAGTTCTTTAAAAAGTCGGTAGAAGATGCTATCTGTTTTCACGCGGATTTGATATTTAACTAAGGCGCTGTTATTTATAGTATTTCAGATTAATTCGTTGTGGAATCAAAATATAGAAAGACGTTGCACTGCAACGTCTCTACAAGGGTTTTGGGTTTAATTCAAAAGTTAACGATTACCACCAGTATACGCTTCTGACGGCTAATACTCCGGCTACAGCACTTCCTATAAGTGAGGTTAAAGCTGCACCAAATAACCACCATGCGGCACTCGCAGCGGCGGTTTTTGCGTCTTTAGCTTGTTTTTTGGCTTGTTTTGTGATGGCTTTTAGTCTTTTCTGGGTTTCTTTCTGGATACGTTCTCCTCTTTCTAAAACGCTGTCTCTGGCTGATTCGATTTGACCTACTATGCGCTCAGCGTCTTTTTGAGAAATATCTTCACGGGAACTTAGTACAGCAATTAAACTATCTCGGTCAAATTCTGACAAGCGATCGCGTAAGGCTTCAAATCCCATTTGCGGGTCATCAAATAATTTAGAAAAGTCTTGTTTGATTCCTTCGTAATTTAACTCTGGACGCTCTAAGGAGTTGAGGTAATTGCGAATTTTGTCTAAACTGCCGTCAACCGCTGATTGGACTTTCTGCTGCACCTGCTGGTACTGCTGCACGATTGAGTCGCGGGTCGATTCGATTTGGTCTGCAATTCGGTTTGCTTCTTCTTCGGAAATATCTTCTCTTTGCGAAAGTGCGGATACTAATGTGGAACGGTCAAACTGAGAAACGCGATCGCCTATGTTTTCAATTCCTGCGCGGGGATTTTGCAATAATAACTGTAAATCGCGTTTGATTCCGTCGGGGTTGAGTTCTTCTTTATCGGTAGAACGCAAATATTCTTCGATGTCGGCTTGGAAGTTAGCAACTTTTTCGCTGGTACGTTTGGCTAAACGACGCGGTGCTTTGACAATATCCCCAATTGTATCCTGTACGTTGTCGATTACTTGATTAACTTGTTCTTCGCTCAAGTCTTCTCGTTGGGAAAGCAATTTGACTAAGGTTTCTCTATCTACGTGGGAAAGTCTTTCTTTAATCGCTGAAGCTCCTTGTTTGGGGTCTTCGAGCAATTTTTGTAAGTCGCGTTTGATTCCGTCGGGGTTGAGTTCTTCTTTGTCGGTGTTGCGTAAATACTCGGAAATACTTTGTACTGTTTTTTCGTATTGTTGTTTGGTTTGTTCTGCAACTTTACGTGGTGCTTGTAAGACGCTATCGCGTACAGACAATAACTGGTCAATCTTTTGATTTACTTGCTCCTCGTTCAGATCTTCACGCTGACCGAGTAACTTAACTAACGTATCGCGGTCAAATTGAGAAAGGCGATCGCGCAATAATTTGGCTCCGACTTCTGGGTCGTCTATCAGTGCTTTGAAATCACGTTTGATTCCTTCGGGATTGAGTTCGTCTTTGTTGGTATTGACGAGATAGTTTTCTACTTTTTGTCGCAATTCGTCCGCTTTATTTTTGGCTTTTTCTTGCAGTTCTTGAGCGCTATTCAAAACGTTATCGCGGGTACTTTCCAATTGACCGACTATATTATCGGCTTCTTCTTGACTAATATCTTGACGTTGGGAAAGTAGTTTTGCTAAATCATCGCGGTTGAATTCTTGCAAGCGATTCTTCAATTCGTCAAAATTGGTTTGAGAATCTTCTAGTAATTTACTGAAGTCGCGCTTAATCGCTTCGGGGTTGAGTTCTTCCTTACCTGTAGAACTGAGATAGTTCTCAATTTGACTGCGGAGGTTTGTTGATGTTTGTTTTTCTGCTGCTTCCCCTACAGTTTGTAAAACTTCGCTGCGAACTTCTTCCATCTGTTGGACTATTTCTTCTACCCTAGCTTCGCTGAGTTCTTCTCGCTGTTTGAGTAAGTTGGTTAAGTAATCTTGATCGAGTTCTTGGAGTTGTTGTTTAATCTTGGTGGGGTCTGCATTTATATCGTAAATGGCTTCTTTGAATTCATCCTTGAGAGTTAAACGGTTGAAATGCCAAGGATAAGAATTTAGAATGTAGTCTTCAATATCTGCTTTGATGGGATTAGAAGATAGTTGAGATATTTTCTGAGTGGCTTGTTCTTTAAGATTTTGTAACTGTTGACCGATTTTATCAACATCGATGTCGGGAGCTTTTTCCTTAAGCTTTTGCAGTTGAGGTTTAATTTGTTCAATATCCAAATCGGATAAATTGACCTTACTCATCAACGCTGGAACCGCTGCACCCAAACCATACTTAACCGCTTGCTGCATTAATAAACCACTACCAGCACTACCTGCAACTCCAGCTAGTTGTTTCTGTAAGTGCGAACCTAAATCTTCCGAATTTAATTGATCGGGAGTAGCTTTCGTAAGTAAATCTATTACTTGCTGCGTGGGATTTTGACCCCCTACAGCATTTTGCCAAGCTCCTTCGAGTTGGTCTGCTACTTGATTAATATCTTCTTTAGAAAAATCTGTCCGACTGCTGATTAAGTTAATAAAAGTATCGCGGTTGACGCTTTTTAGTAAATCGCTATTACCAAATTGTAAATTGCCATCTTTAAGGACTTTATCAAATTGCTCGCGAATTTCTTTGACGTTTAATTTCGGTAAATCTACAGACCCTAAAGAACTTTGTACAGTATTTTTAATACTATCTGCATCAAAGCCAGAAGTTAATTCGCGACGAACTGCGGCGGTGATATCTTCTGCTGTAGAAACCATCTGATTTTTAGCAGCATTGGCTCCGATCGCACTCGCAGCAGTACCCATAATACCTTGAACGCCAGAACTAGCAGTACTTAAGAGCGAACCGATTAGGGAGCCAGCAGCCGATGAACCCAGCCACGCAATCAGCGAAAAGTACGTAGACCAGATGACAACACCAATAATTGCGCCTAAAAGCGTGCTTTCGATGAAACTCAGTTTCACCGCTAAAAAAGAAGCGATAAATAAAGCCAATGTGGCGGTAATTAAAGCCCAAATACCAACTTTCGCTTCCACCTTGCTAATCGCTCCACCGATAGTATCAGTATCGTCAGAATCCGAATCCGAATCACCTCCCAACGCGGAGATGCCGATCGCAATTGATAAATTAGTTAGGAGTAATTGAAACGCGATCGCCATTACTATTCCAGATACCAAAGCAACTAAAAATTGGGGTCCGGAAAAAATTAGTGATGCTTCTTCGGGAGTAACATATCCTTGTGTTAGTGGTAATTGTCCGATTAACCAGTACCCAAGACCAGTAATATTTGGGATTGGAAACATAATTTGAGTCCTTTATCTAGATGAATGAGATATTGCTATTTCTTGAGTCGAAATAACCTGTTCTCACGCTAGCTAGCAGATACCATCCGTTTTACTTCCCAAAGAAATATATCTTGATATCAAAAGGATTAAATGTCAGAATTTTCAAATTTATTTACTGATATTATTTCTAACAAGCTTTCAACTTAAGTACTCGTGCAAAGTAAATTAAACATTTCGTCTAGGGAGTAGGGAATAGGGAATAGGGAATAGGGAAGGCTTATATAACTCACGAGTAATTATATAAATTATTTTGCTTAACTACTTATCTACCTCTATTATCTTGACTCTGCGTCCTCCGCGTCTTTGCGGTTTTATAGTCATTATTCTAATAGAAACAAAATTATTACGGTACACCGACGCTGCGGATTATAATTTTCAAGATATATTTTACAGTTTAGAACCTTGAAACTTTTTCAAATAAAAACAAAAATTCTGTTTCTCAAGTTAGTTTCTAACCAGATTTATCAGAAATAACCTGATTAAAATCCTATTTTTAACCGAAAAGACGGCAAACACCACTCTAATATTACGGTTCACCCGAATTACTCATAGTATTAATTCTCATACATTAGTGATTATGAAAGCAAACACTGATTGAGCCATTACAAGCCATAAAAAATTTATGAAGCATAACCGTCCAATTACGGGTTCGGGAAACCACCCTTCATTCAGAGGCTGCATAGGCTCAGTATATATAACAGTGTAAGCAGGATAATGCCCAATTTACATTTCCTATTGAAGTCTGACTGGCTGCTTTTTTAAGCTAGTTACCTCAAAATTAATTTTTTTATATTCCCATTCATTGTTTTTGTAGTTATACGGAGCCAAAAAGAAGATGGCAAAAGTAGTTGGAATTGACTTAGGTACAACTAACTCGTGCGTAGCAGTCATGGAAGGTGGTAAACCCACGGTTATTGCTAATGCAGAGGGTTTTCGTACAACTCCTAGTGTTGTAGCTTTCGCTAAAAATGGCGATCGCTTAGTAGGACAAATCGCGAAGCGTCAAGGGGTAATGAACCCTGAGAATACTTTTTACTCGGTTAAGCGCTTCATCGGTCGTAAGTATGACGAAATCACTCACGAAGCAACGGAAGTTTCCTATAAAGTTACTCGTGACAGCAACGCAAACGTTAAGGTTGATTGTCCCCAAGCTGGTAAACAGTTTGCTCCTGAAGAAATTTCCGCGCAGGTTCTGCGTAAGCTAGTTGAAGACGCTAGTAAGTATACCGGAGAAACTATCACTCAAGCGGTAATCACAGTTCCCGCATACTTCAACGACTCTCAGCGTCAAGCAACCAAAGATGCTGGTAAGATTGCCGGGATTGAAGTATTACGGATTATCAACGAACCTACCGCAGCTTCCTTAGCTTATGGTTTGGATAAGAAGAGCAACGAAACTATCTTGGTATTTGACCTTGGTGGTGGTACCTTCGACGTATCTATCTTGGAAGTAGGTGACGGTGTATTTGAAGTACTTTCAACTTCTGGAGATACTCACCTTGGTGGTGACGACTTCGATAAAAAAATCGTTGATTACCTAGCTGGAGATTTCCAAAAGCGAGAAGGTATTGACCTACGTAAAGATAAGCAAGCTTTACAGCGCTTAACTGAGGCCGCAGAAAAAGCTAAAATTGAGCTTTCCAGCGTTACTCAAGCGGAAATTAACTTACCATTTATTACCGCAACTCAGGATGGTCCGAAGCACTTAGATACAACCCTGACTCGCGCTAAATTTGAAGAAATTTGCTCGGATTTAATCGATCGTTGTCGCATTCCGGTAGAAAACGCATTACGTGACGCGAAATTAAACAAAGAAAATATTGACGAAATCGTATTAGTTGGTGGTTCTACCCGAATTCCCGCAGTCCAAGAAGTAGTTAAGCGCGTATTAGGAAAAGAACCCAACCAAACCGTTAACCCCGATGAAGTTGTAGCAGTCGGTGCAGCGATCCAAGCTGGTGTACTATCTGGTGACGTTACCGGAATCTTACTCTTAGATGTAAGTCCGTTGTCCTTGGGTGTGGAAACTCTGGGTGGAGTAATGACCAAAATTATTCCTCGCAACACCACCATTCCTACCAAGAAATCCGAAGTATTCTCCACCGCTGTAGACGGTCAAACCAATGTGGAAATTCACGTCCTCCAGGGTGAGCGTGAAATGTCCAACGATAATAAGAGTTTGGGAACCTTCCGTCTTGATGGAATTCCTCCCGCACCTCGTGGAGTACCTCAAATTGAAGTTACCTTCGACATCGACGCTAACGGTATTTTGAACGTTACCGCTAAAGATAAAGGTACTGGTAAGGAACAATCCATCAGCATTACTGGTGCTTCCACTTTGGATAAAACCGAAGTCGAGAAGATGGTTCAAGAAGCCGACAAATTCTCCTCCACCGACAAAGAACGTCGCGAGAAAATCGATCGCAAGAACCAAGCCGATTCCTTAGCTTATCAAGCAGAAAAGCAGTTGCAAGAATTGGGAGATAAAGTTCCCGCAGAAGACAAAACCAAAATTGAAGGTTTAGTCAAAGATGTGAGAGATGCTGTCACCAAAGAAGACGACGAGCAAATTCAAAAATTAACGCCAGAATTGCAGCAAGCACTGTTTACAGTTGGTAGCAATATCTATCAGCAAGCCGGTGCTGGTGCTGCTCCCGATGATGCTGGGGCTGGTGCTGGTGCTACTGGAGATGCAGGTAGCGCTCCTACTGGTGATGACGTAATTGATGCTGACTTTACCGAGTCCAAGTAGTAAGTTTACGGTGAGTTTCTAACTCAGCTTTGACTTAAATAATATTTTTTATCCCCGCACTTGGAATGTGGGGATTTTTGATTTATAGCAACCCTAAATCATTTGTAGAAAATCATAGTTATTAATATTTAGAATTGTAGTGCGGTAGCGCAGCGTGTCCGTAAGGACATGCATCTTGCTCGCTAATTTATACCACGGAGCGAGACCCGGACACTACAAAATTATTACCTATCAAAATTAATGAAATAGACTATTATTAAAGGGAACGATAAGATAATCTTGGGAAAAAGAGTCAGAATTGACGACAACAGCAGGACGTACTTTTATTGCTGAAAGGTCGGAAAAAGGATAGCGCACTAAAATTACACTATTTTTTGAGTAATTCGGCATAAATGTCAACAAGCTTGATTATCCCAAACCTTATTTAAAGCTTTTTCACTAGCTGTAATCCAAAATTGCTCTTCATCTTCATCAGAAATCAAAGTCAGTAAAACTTTACTACCTTCGGATAATTGAATATCCTCCAGTAGCTCAACTTTGCCATTGCGAACAATTGCCCAGATTTTAAGCATTTTTTTAGCTCCAAAAAATTGGAATAAAACAAATTTAACTATTAATTCTAGCTGCTTATTTTCTGTTCTGCTTCAATATCACACCCATACCTAAAACTCCCAATAAACCCAAAATACTACTTGGTTCTGGAACGGATGCAATACTCAACCTATTAATTGCAAATGCACGATTGGGCTGTGAAGTACTAAAAACTAATCGGGAAATATTAGCTTTATCGCTTTGAATTCCCAGAAAAACCGCAGAATTATCTAATGCTAAAGAAGAAGTACCGGGATTAGAAAAAGTCCCTAATAAATTATTATGTTTATCAAAAGCGGAAATGAACGCAGTGAAATTAAGAGTTTCATATACAGCTATTTGACTACCAGCACTTGAGACGGGTCTATCAAAAGTAATGCTCAAAAGACCTGGGTTTCCAGGAGCGGGAAAAGTACCGGGTAAAAAACCTGTGAATAGAAGAAAATCGCCATTCGCGAAGTTAGTTGGAACCCCTTCAGATGGAGGTAAAGTTTGAAACACGAACGGTGGTGTTAATCCATCTACTTGGGGAATATCAACTTGTAATCCCAAATTTCTTGCAGATGTTACTGAAAACGAATTGGACAGAAAATCATTAGGATTGGGAGAACGTGGATTAAAGACCTTACCTAAAGACCAATCAACTTGGTCATTACCTTGCAAAGCATTTTGAGAAATAAATGTAACTGCTTGGACTTTCGAGGGTACTGAAGTTATAAAGGTTGTAATTTGTGCGATCGCAACAATAGATAACTTATAAGTGATAGTCATACTTAAGTTTCTAGAAATTTTGCTGTTTAAAGTTGTGAAAGCGTAATTACCTTTATTGTTGATTGTTATGCCATCTTTATTTAAGAAGATTCCGCAAAGTCCATCTGAAGCTAATGTTCAAGAGAAAAAATTCTTACTTGTACCTCGTTCCCAACGGCGAGAATTCTTTTTATTGTTTACTTTTATGACAGCTTTGGGATGGATTGGTGGGGGAATTGCCAGTCTTGCTTTAGAAAAGATTCTCCGAGAGAATATACCCGCTTATTTTGCTGATAATGAAGTGTTGTGGTACCGGATTGCAAAATTAATTGCTACTAGTTTATTTGCCTTAATTTTCGCAGCAGATCAATCCATTCCTTTAAGCAAATATATCTCCGGTTGGTCGTGGATGTTTGCCACCACAATTGGCTGGTTAGTCGCCGATACTGTATCCACAGCCTGGATTGCCTATATTTCATCTATTGCCGCATCATCAAATCAAATATCGTCACAAGCATTGATCTTTTTCGGAATATTATCAACTGCTGCCTATATTTTTTCTTGGATATGGCTGGGTTTATTGCAATGGTTGGTATTACGTAAATATGTAAAAAGTGGATGGTGGTGGAATTTTGTCCCGTCTATTTCATATTTATTTATTAGTATCTCGATGCTATTAGTTTCTTTGCTGCAAAACTTGATTCCAGCAGTACATCGCGATATAACTTTATATTTAGTAAAGCAAGGATTAACAGCATTAATTTTAGCTGCGATTCCGGCTATTAGTTTTTGTCGCTTACGGAAGAACAGTTATCAGTGAGCAGTGAATTTAGCAGTAGGGGTTTAGCACTGCTAAACCCCTACGATAGATATGGCTTTCCCCACATCCATATTTTGTATTTTTTGTCAATGCGTAAGTCCTAATATTTATGTTTTATTTGAATTGATAACTGCCCTTCGACAAGCTCAGGGTAACACTCACTGTTCACTGCTCACTGCTCATCAAAACTCCTTGATCTGCGTCCAAAGTTGCGATCACACCTACAGGTAAAGCTGCGTTGGGTGCTTGATGTCCGAAGGGTAAGCCTGAAACAACGGGAATACCTAAATCGCCAAGGCGATCGCGCAATACTTCTTCTACGCTAAAGCTAGGTATATTTGGGGGGGCTTCGCAGTTAGTAAAGCTACCTACGGCAACTCCGGCTACTTTTGCTAAAGCTCCGCTCATCCGCCATTGAGTTAACATTCTATCTATACGGTAGGGTGCTTCTGTTACGTCTTCTATGGCTAAAATTACACCGTCAAGGTCTGGCTGCATCGGGGTACCTAATAGATGAGTTGCTACTGTCAGGTTTGCTGGTAGTAGTCTACCGCTAACAACACCACCTCCCCAGCCTTCACCTTGTAAAGGTTCGAGGGAGTTACCTTCTACTAAATCAAACAATCTTTGGATTGACCAAGCTGGTTCCTCAACTAAAGTCGTCATTACGGGTGCATGAACTCCGCAAATTCCGGCATTGTAAAGACTCCACAATAAAGCTGTAATATCAGAGAAGCCAATTAACCATTTGGGGCATGGAGCATTGGGGTTTTTTCGATCTTGCAGCATCCACGTCCATTCTTCCAAAATCCGCGTGGTGCCAAAACCACCCCTAGCGCAAAGAATACCGCGACATTCGGGGTCTTGCCATGCTGAAGCTAAATGATTGCGGCGTTCTGCGTCATTACCAGCTAAATATCCCCATCTACCTTCGATTTCCGGAATTACCTCCACTCGATAACCTCGCGATCGCCAAATTTCTACACCACTTTTTAAAGCTTCAAATTCTCGCAAAGCACCGCTAGGAGCAATTACTCTCAATAAATCTCCGGGTTGCAACGGTTGCGGTATAAGTAAGTTGGACTGTTGAATTTTGACTTGCATTGAAGAAGGGTTATTTGTAATGGATGGTAACGGGGAAGTTGTCATTCGAAGACATTGTGTTTCCTAATTCGCGATTTTTAGGTGTTTATCCGTAAAAATGAGATGGAATATAATTTTAAAGTTGAATTTAAAGTTGAATTTAAAGTTGAATTTTAAGGTTGAAAATTCAAAATGTCCACAAACCATTTTTCAAAACGTTCTCCTAATGCTTCTAAGGAGAATTCTTTTTGTGTTCGATCGCGACAAGTTTGACGGTTTATTCGATCTAATTGCTTTGTTGCTACGATCAATCCGTCAATACTATCTGGTTCTACCAAAAAGCCAGTTTCACCATCTTGAATAATAGATGCAGGACCACCACGACTATAAGAAATTACTGGAACTCCGCAAGCCAAAGCTTCAATTGCTACATTCCCAAATGCTTCTACCCAACGGGGTGTCATAATTAATGCCCGACATTCACGGAGAACTCGCTGCATTTCTTTAGTAGACACAAACCCTAAATATTCAATCGGTGCGTTTGGATAATCTTGCTGAATTTTCTGCCAGTAAGATTCATCTTGAATTTTACCCATAACCTTAAGCGGAATGGTAGTACTCTCTGCTACAGCAAACGCATCTTCTAAACCTTTTTCTGGAGAAATTCGACCTAACCAAGCTAACTGTTGTTTGGGTTCGCTGCAAAATTGGTACAAAGATAAATCGATACCGCTGCTCAGATAATATATAGGTGGAGTTAATTCGGGAAAAGTTGCGGCTTGTGCGGCAGTATAAAAACCAATTGTGCCGGAAAACTGCTGCGATATTTGGATAATAATTTGATCGAGAGCATCCGCAAGCGAACCCATGCTGACAAAATGAGCTACAGGACGTTTCAAAAAAGGTGTCAAGTAAAAAGGCAACCAATCGTAAGCAAAATTAACAATTAAGTCATATTCGTCCTCTACTTGACGAACGTAATCCCACATATTAGCTAAAACTGAATTTTCTGGCATAGCGATCGCCGCTTCACGTTCTAAGCTTTGGGCAATAATTTGTAAATTCCCCGAAATCTGCACTATGGGTAAGTTATCCCATGCAGAACCAGCAGGAGCAACAATTTGTAAATCGTGTCCCCGACGCATCATTTCTTGAGCAATATTGTACAAACTTAATTCCACACCACCACCAAGTCCAGAACCAAGCGCTCCGACTGGGGTAGAAACAAAAAGTAATTTCATCCGCAATTTTAAAGACTTAATACAAACTAAATATTAAATCTCTCCGTCGCTTAAAGCTAGCGGGGTGTGAGGGGGACAAGGGGACAAGGGGACAAGGGGATGGGGGGACAATTCGCAATTACCAACTACCAATTCCCAATTCCCAATTCCTAACATTATTCGCTATCAGTTTCTTCCCACTCTTGCGGATATTGAATTTGAGTTTCTGGCCCCTCAGATGGTAGGATACGAATGCGATTCATTTGTGAAATGGCGTATCTTGCTGTTTCCTGCACTTCCGAATCTTCATCTTCCATTGCGATCGACAGCATTTGACTAATTTGAGCCATCATGTCGTATACGCGGGTTAAGTCACGGATGGCGTTTTTTCGCACGTCGGGACTTTCATCTTGGAGAGAAACTGCTAAAGCGCGGTTCATTGGCTTAAGAGTACGGGTACCAATTTCTGCAAGAGCAGCCAAAATTAAACTACGTTGCTGTGAGTCACTATCAACCATTTGCTCCACCAACGGCTGAATTGCTCGCGAATCTCCTTTTTGTCCCAATTCCCAAATCGCTTTACGTCGTTTTGTGGGGTTGGAACTCTCCAAATCTTCCATCAGTTCATCAACAACGTTGACTTTAGCAAGACGGGAAGTTTCTGCTGCAAGTAATTTTGGAGATGGTGTAATTGTGGATGCATCATCAAAATTATTGTTGGGCAAATATTCTTCGTCAGCACCTTTAAGTTTAGGTAAAGATGGTTTAACCAAATTTGTATCTTCTATATATGCTTCTCGGTTGACGTTTTCAAGTTTATCTGGGAATGCTTGAGCTACTTCAGTATCATCATCCACGTAGGTGTCAGCATTGTTTAATTGCCGGGAATATCTCAGCCATTGAATCATATAGAACAATATTCCTATACCCGCTAATATTCCCATAGCTATCAAACCAAACCGAATCAAATCACTTTGTGAATTTTCTTCAATTGGTTCGGAAACAGCTTCTGGGGTGGGAGTAGAAGTAAAACCACTTGCTTTGGTAATTTCTGTCTGTAAAATTTCTCTGGTTCGACTACCTGCAATACCATCCGGTAGCAAACCTTTTTCTCGCTGAAATTTAACTAGAGAACTGCGCGTAGTTGCACCAAATTCTCCATCTGCGATGCCGTCATAATAACCCAATTTTTTCAACTGAGTTTGCAGCACCTTTACATCTTCTCCCGCACTACCTACTCGCAGGTTAGAGCGTGAAACGGGATCTGAGGAGTTAGCTTGAGCAATTTCTGATAAAAATGGTGTTTTCTCAAAATTAGCTGCAACCGTCGAATTGATGTCAATTCCAAAGCAACTCAGATAAGTAAATATAACTATAGGGTAATGGCATCGCCTCATACAGCAAATTTCAGCAATATTTAGTAGTATAAAAGTTATCGAGACAACAATAACTTTAATCTACTTAAATGTTAACTTTTAACTTGACAAAAAAGTTTAATGACTAGATGAAGAAGTAGAATATTGCTCCATCTATACCGAAATTGATGAAGACGTTGCAGTGTAACGTTTCTACATTAATTACATTGATAAAAAAACATCTTAGTTATGGGAGATCTGGTTCTGACTCTTTTACTTTTATTTTTAAAGGATTTAGCTTTTCGGATAATTCTAAATTAGGTTGCGTAATTATCTGAGGTAGAGTGTCGCGATCGCGCTTATCCAAAGCATCGCGCTGATTGATCAGATAAATGCTCGCTAAAGTGATGGCAACTCCTACCCACTGCAAAGAAGTCAGAGATTCATTTAACAATACGTTGCCGAATATTAAAGCAAATATCGGAGTTAAGAAGGTTAGAGAACTTAAACTGGTGAGATTTCCACTAGAAGCAAAGTAGAAAAACATCCCGTAGGCGATCGCGCTTCCGAATATAGTCGCATAACCCAAAGCTACCCAGTCCGAGGGAATGAGATTTTGGATTTGTTGAGATTCTGTAGTTGCGGAAATTCCCCACAACGGTAAACCACCCAATATCATGTGCCATCCGGTAGCGGTGACAGCATCCGCATAACGAGTCACAAAGCGAATCATTACCGTACCCACAGCCATACTTAACGCAGCTAGCAACATTAAGAATTCGCCGCTTTGGAAAAATGATTGAGAAATCGTAAATGCAAAATCGGTAGTACTAGAGAAAATACTTAAAATTAGTTCATCTGGTAAACCAATGATACTAATGCCCGTAACTCCTAAAGCTAACCCCAACCATCCATATAAACCGATTCTTTCCGCAAACAGCCACGAACACAACAGCGCCACAGCTAAAGGTTGAGAATCAATCATCACAGAACCCAAGCCCGCGCCAGTTCTAACTAAACCTGTCGCTAAAAAGCCTTGAAACAGCGCTCCATCAACCAATCCAAACAAAGCAATCCACAGCCAAGCCTTCCAACCTTTGGGCTGAGGTTTACCCATAATCGCCGCTGCAACTAAAATCAACATCCCCGCCGGTAATATTCGTAATCCTGCCAAGAAAAAAGGCGTAGTGTGTGGTATAACTCCCTTCATCGCCACCATCGCCGTACCCCAAAAGAAGAAAGGCGAAATTAATAACAATGGCTTTAAAAGAGGAGAATCCAGGGACGCACTTTTATTTAACTGCATGAGATTACGGATTTGATTTACGCAGGTCAAGGTTAAATTTATCTTAACTAATTATTGCGTTTTATGAAGGAAATAATACTTAATTGGGCATGGGGGATTGGGCATTGGGCATAGTTTTTTAGGTGGGCTTAACGGCGCATTTTGGATATTTGGAGCGATACAAGCAATTTATATAGCGGTTTTTACTTAGGTAGAATACAGAAGTTAAGATTTTTGTAGGTTGGGTTAGGCGCATTTTAGATATTGGAAGCGATATAGACAATTTATGTTTGCGCCGTAACCCAACATGAAATTATGGTTGTTTAAGAACTTTTTTCATAGTTATTGTAGTAATACCAATTCTGTATGAGGCTCCGCTAAATCACCCTCAAAGACGGAAGAGTGGGGCTACCCAAACAAAGCCCACCTGCGTGGGCTGAATTAAGCGCATCTTTATAAACAAATGGTATAAATTTGATTTTTATTAAATAGAATCAGACGCTCCGGGATGCCCATCCCACAATAATTTAGAGTTAAAATTAAATATTTTATTTTATATAGGGGCATGATTGTGGAAAATGAAGGGAAGTATATTGGCGGTGAAAGTTTTTTAAAAAGATATGCTGCTGGTGAGAGAGACTTTGCTGGAATGAATTGTTTTTTAGTTTAGCGTTTAGCGAAAATTGAGTTTTAAAAAATAGCGCAATATTCGATGTTGGGTTACGGCGCATATAGATTTCTTGTATCGGCTTTAATATTGCTCGTGCGCCTAACCCAACCTACATTTTACTCTTCCCCATGCCCAATCCCCAATGCCCAATTCCCAATATAAAGTATGTCACTAACCCGCGCTGACTTGGAATCTAGCCGGTTGCATCAAATGATTTCGCAATCGGGCTTGGCAATGCAAGTATTAAGCGAAAGCCAATTGCAAGAATCTATTCGCGTTACGCTAAAATCCCATAAACCAAATACGGATGTTTGGCTGTTCGCTTACGGTTCGTTAATCTGGAATCCTATATTTAAATTTACCGAGCGTCGAGTAGGAACTGTTTACGGTTGGCATCGCCGCTTTTGTTTGCGGGCGCTAGTTGGTAGGGGAACTCCGGAGCATCCCGGTTTGGTGCTGGGGTTAGATTGTGGGGGTAGCTGTCGCGGTGTTGTTTATCGTATACCTGCCGCTGACGTGGAGTCAGAATTGTTGCTATTGTGGCGGAGAGAAATGGTGATTGGTTCGTATATTCCCCGATGGGTAAAGGTAGTAGATGGTACCGACGAAGTAATGGCGATCGCATTTATCATCAACCGCCATCATCCAGATTACGCGGGTAAAATATCTTTTGAAACCACCGTTAATACTATTGCTACAGCCAAAGGTGAACTCGGTTCGAGTGCTGAATATTTAATGCAAACCGTTAAGGGATTGGAAACGGTGGGAATAGCAGATAAACAACTGTTGCAATTACATTCTGCTGTATCAGTGCAACAGAATAATGGGTAATTGGTAATTGGTATAATTTATTGAGAATTACTCGTTAATCTACTTTTTTCATTTAGCAATTCTTGGATATCCGGAGGTAGTTGCGCGAAATCTGGATGCGCGATCGCGTTTTTAGCAAGTTCTACCTGTATTTCGATGGCGATATCTTCAAGTTTCGTCTCTTCATGATGGTACATTTCTGTATTCGGAATCCACCATTCAAAAATTACATCTAAGTTTGAATATAATCGGCATTTGACGATTTTTTCGTATTCTTCACCAAATTTTCCTAAGTATCTACCAATTTCGGTTCTTGTCATTTTTTTATTTTTTGGTGTTAGTGTTTTT